>JALUXQ010000144.1 GCA_027013265.1 Campylobacteraceae bacterium
TTTGCTTCCAAGCTCAAATGCTGGTGTTGGAGCTACTGGGGCAAATATCAAATCCGCCTCACTAAAGATATCTTCATACTGCTTTTTTATCAAATGTCTGGCCTTTTGAGCCTTTATGTAGTAAGCGTCATAATACCCACTGCTAAGCACGAAAGTTCCAAGAAGAATCCTTCTTTTCACCTCTTCGCCAAAGCCTTTGCTTCTGCTTTGTAAGTACATCTCTTTTAAGCCATCGTTTGAGGCTCTGTTGCCATATCTGACGCCATCATATCTGCTAAGATTTGCACTAGCTTCTGCTGTTGCGATTATATAGTATGTTGCAATGTCGTATTTTGTATTTATAAAATTTTTGTAGATGATTTTATGTCCAGCATCCTCTAAGGCTTTGATACCATCTCTCATCTTGTTTTTTACATCATCACTTGCTTCGTCTATATAATTTTCTATGACGGCTATCGTCATCTTTCTATCAGGGTTTAATTTTTGAGATACTTTTTGGTGGGCTATATTTGCACTTGTGGAGTCAAGACTTTCGTGTCCTGCTATGATGTCATAAAGCAAGGCTGCATCTTCTACGGTTTGCGTAATAGGCCCTATTTGGTCAAGCGAGCTAGAGTATGCCCCAAGTCCATAACGACTCACTTTTCCATAAGTTGGCTTCATGCCGACACATCCACAAAAAGAGGCTGGCTGTCTTATACTGCCGCCCGTATCACTTCCAAGGGCTGCTATAGCGATACCTCCTGCCACTGCAGCTGCACTTCCACCACTACTTCCTCCTGGAACCCTACTTAAATCATGCGGATTTTTTGTCACACCATAAAATGAGCTCTCAGTCGAACTACCCATAGCAAACTCATCCATGTTTGTTCTTCCAAAAGGGGCGAGTCCATTATCTAACAAATTGTTTATCACTGTCGCATTATATGGAGCAATGTAGCCTTGAAGTATGTTTGAGCCTGATGTCACTTCCCATCCATTTACCTGTATATTGTCTTTTATAGCTATTGGGATTCCATCCATATATTGCGAAATTTCACTGTTTGTCAACTGTTCTATATAGGCGCCTATCTCTTTTTTCTCTTCAATCCTCTTTAGCAAATCTTCTCTTATATATGCTATCTCTTCTTTTGGGAGCTTTAGAGCCTCTTTTAAAGTTATCAATTTCTACTCCTGTTTTTACTACTTTTTTGTCTCTTTTATCTTAACCAAAAAGATACCTATGGCGATCAGTACAAAAATTACACCTATCGTTTCAAATATAAATTTTAGTGTTACTGGCTCACTAAGCATTGCTATTGCAACTCTCTTTTGGCTCTTCACCCTTGCATCTGCCACAAAGTTCATCTTCGCCTTTGGCTCTGTATTTCCAGCACCTTGGGCATTTATCTCTTTTGGCAAAATATATCTTGAACTCATCTTTTCCTACTGCAAAAGTAGTTATCGGATCACTTGCGCTTGCATAAATTATATTACTCACAGTAAACCAGTCTTCACCGTCAGCTCCATTTAACTTCTTAAGCTCACTTGAGTCTGAAAAGATGACCAACTCTAGCGTTGATTTAATCTTTTTATCTTTTTTAAGATTATCAACTATCTCAAAAAATTTCTCTCTAGCCTCTAGCATATAGCTCTCATCAAAAGGACTCTGCACAGCTGGCAACTCTTCATAAACCAAATCAAAGACATCTTTACAATCACCTTTGATAGCTTTTGGAGCATGCTCTAGCATCTCATCAATAGTGTATGTCAATATCGGAGTAAAAAGAGCCATCATGCTCTTTGCGATAAGTGCCATAGCACTCTGTGACGCTCTTCTTGTTATTGAGTTTTTTTCATCACAATATAGTCTGTCTTTTGATATGTCAAGGTAGATTCCGCTTAACTCATTTGTTATGAAGTAGTTCAGTATCGACAAGCCTTTTGAAAAATCGTACTGATCAAAAGCCTTTTTAGTTTGAGCAAAGACATCTCTTGCTTTATATAAAATCCAGCTATCTATCGCTGAGAAATTTTCTAATTCTTCAAGTTTCTCCAAATCACTCACATTTGCAAGTAAAAATCTAAATGTATTTCTGATTTTTCTATACTGCTCGCTTACCTGCTTCAAGATGCCATCACTTATCTTCAAATCAGTTGTGTACTCACTAACTCCTACCCAAAGACGAAGAATCTCTACTCCATATTTTTTAGCTATATCACTAGGAGCAATGACATTCCCTTTGGATTTGCTCATCTTTTCACCCTTTTCATCTACGGTGAAGCCATGAGTTAGTATCTTTTTGTATGGAGCTATGCCATTGTTTGCAGTACTCACTAAAAGCGAACTCTGAAACCAACCTCGATGCTGGTCACTTCCTTCAAGGTACATGGAAGCTGGATAATCACCTGCATCATAATCGCTTGATTCTAGTACTGCTCTCCATGTACTTCCGCTGTCAAACCAGACATCGAGTATATCCATCACTTTTTCTAAATTTTCAGGGTTATATCCACTATTTGGAACTAGCAAATCTTTTATATCCAAATCCCACCAAGCGTCTGCGCCTTTTTGCTCAAAAGTATCAGCGATAAACTCCATCACTCTTTCATCAAATATAGGCTCGCCTGTAATCTTATCTCTAAAAAATGCGATAGGCACACCCCAATCTCTTTGTCTTGAGATACACCAATCTGGTCTGTTTTCGACCATAGTGCCAAGTCTTTTTATGCCAGAATCTGGATAAAATTTTATATTTTTTAGCTCACTCATCGCCATATTTCTAAGAGTCTCTCTTCTACCCTCTTTTTTATCCATCGCTATAAACCACTGTTTGGTTGCTCTATAAATCACGGGCTTATGAGTTCTCCAGCAAAATGGATACGAGTGGGTAAATTTAGTGACTTTTAGAAGTGAGTTCCCGAGTAATTCGAGTATCTTTTCATTTGATTTAAATATATGGGCTCCTACAAATTCACTAGCATCAGGGAGTAGTGATTCTCTCACAACTGTTTCGTCAAAACAACCTCTCTCGTCAACTGGCATGATAACTTCCAAGCCATATTTTAAACCTACTCTATAGTCGTCTTCACCATGTCCTGGAGCTGTATGAACACATCCGCTACCACCATCCATAGTCACATGTTCGCCTAGTATAAGTTTGGATTTTCTGCCATTTAGTGGATTTATAGCAGATTCATTCTCTATCTCTTTTGCAAAAAATGTCTTTACTATTTCACCCTTTATCACCTCTTGCTCTATCAAACTTGCATGTAGATCTTTGGCTACTATAAAGTTATCTTTTGTCAAAACATACTGAACTTCAGGATTAAATGAGATAGCCATATTTGCTGGCAGTGTCCAAGGCGTTGTAGTCCAGATGATGACTGAAGCATCATCTTTTAAATCTAATTTTTTCTTTGCATTTTCACTCAATTTAAAAGCTACAAATATAGAGTAATCCTCTTTATCTTCATACTCTACTTCAGCTTCTGCAAGTGCAGTTCTAGCCGCCCATGACCAATAAACTGGCTTACTTCTCTCAATCAAAAGTCCCTTTTTTGCCACTTCGCAAAGCGCTCTGTAGATATCAGCTTCAAATCTAAATTTCATGGTCATATATGGGTTTTCCCAATCACCTATAACGCCCAAAGCTTTAAACTCATCTCTTTGTATATCTATAAATTTTCTTGCATGTTCGCGACACAACTCTCTTATCTTACTCTTCGGAAGGCTCTCTTTTTTCTGCTTGCCTATCTTTTTTTCAACTTGTTGCTCGATAGGGAGTCCATGACAATCCCAACCTGGAACATATCTAACATTTTCACCAAAAACATAGTGAGTTTTTACAATGATATCTTTTAGTATTTTATTTAATGCATGTCCTATATGTATATGACCATTGGCATATGGGGGTCCATCGTGTAAAAAGAAGCTTTTTTTCGCATCTTTTCTGTTTTCTATCATCTTTTTATATACATTGCTCTCTTTGCTAAACCACTTTTCATACCTCTTAGGCTCCTTTTGAGGCAAATTTCCTCTCATAGGGAAAGTTGTTTGTGGCAACAACAAAGAATCTTTATAGTCCATATCCTGATACTCCTAACCTTTAAAAAATTACATGATTTTATCTAAAATCTATTTAAGAAGCACTTATTTACTAATCTTGCAGACTTTTTTCTCGAAAAGTCCTACTTTTCGCAAGCTTTAAGGGGTTGTAGGGACTTTAGTCCCTGCCGTCATGACGAGCTTTGCTCTTTATGACGCATAAGGGTAATTATTTGGTATAATTAACAAAAATTATCGAGGACTAAGGCATTGAATAATTCACTTATTATAATCGGGGAGACAATTTTACGCAATAAGCCCTTTATGGACTACATCACAAAGACTCTTGAAAAGCATATTGGACATTTCGATTCTGTCAAGATTTTAAATAAAAACGATAATGATTTTTTTATCAAGCTAGAGGATTGTTTAAATAGATATAGGCAGAGTATTATGCTCATTCACAAAGATTCTTTTAATTTTGTAAATAAAATAGTAGCAACCATAAATGAAGATACGCTTGAGCTCAAAGACAATATGCTTATCCCCTCAAAGGCTGTTTTATACAGTGAAAACTCATACCTTTTACAACTAGGCAAAAATGTGATAAATGTACTCAGCGTTCTCGAAAATGAAAAATTACCAGATGTATTGGTGGAAGATATGGATAGTTCAAAATCATTTGCGATAATTGATATCGATATAGATTCCATAAAGCTTCTGCTAGAGCCTATAGCCTCAACCTATGAGATAAATATCGTAGCTACTCCCATCGTAGATGGCTGGATAGAGATCAGCGCAATTGCCTGTAAATATGGAAATCTAGAAAATTTTATAAAAGCGGTGAAGTCGCTTTTTGTTGGTAAATTTATAGAAAATAAAGACATAATAGAGCACATCTTGCAAAGGCTGGAAACAGATGAGAAAAGATTGACAGCCGTTGAGAGCTGTACTGGTGGACTGATAAGCTCACTTATAACAAAACATGCTGGAGCATCAAATGTGTTTGACGGTGGTCTTGTGAGTTATTCAAACAACATCAAAGAGTCATGGCTTGGCGTAAACAAAGAGGTGCTCCAAACATATGGTGCAGTGAGTGAGCCTTGCGTAGATCAGATGCTTGAGGGTGCACTGCTCACAAGTGGAGCAGATTTTGCACTGGCAACAAGTGGCATAGCAGGACCTAGCGGAGGGACAGATGAGAAGCCAGTGGGAACAGTTTTTGTTGGGGTAAAGGCGAAAGACAAAGAGGCAAAAGTAGAGAGACTTTCACTAAGAGGAGATAGACAATATATACAAATGCAAAGTGCACTTTATGCATTTAAAATGCTTCTACAAATAGATAAAAAACTCTTTTTTTAAAATAATTCAATTTTATGAGAAAATCTCTTGACAAAAAGAAGTTTTTTCTCTATAATTTCATCCTCAATACAGAGATGAATATCTAAATGACCCGTTAGCTCAGTCGGTAGAGCATCTCCCTTTTAAGGAGGGTGCCGTTGGTTCGAATCCAACACGGGTCACCATTCGTTAATGTCGTGTGCGACCCCATCGTCTAGTGGTCCAGGACCCCGCCCTTTCACGGCGGTAACAGGGGTTCAAATCCCCTTGGGGTCGCCATTTATTTGAGAAAAGTTCCTGGACAGATTTATTGTAATTTGGTCGTTTAGCTCAGTTGGTAGAGCGCCACCCTTACAAGGTGGATGTCAGAAGTTCGAGTCTTCTAACGACCACCATGTGACATTAGTACTTCTAAGTATTACATAGGTGCGGCGGTAGTTTAGTTGGTTAGAATATCGGCCTGTCACGCCGAGGGTCGCGAGTTCGAGTCTCGTCCGCCGCGCCATCTTTTTAGTTAAATTCTTTTTGATCTCTCTCTTAAGCCCTCATTTTCGTATATATCTATCTCTCTTGCGTAGTCAGGGTTTGCCTGCTTTATCACTTTATCCATATGTGCTATCATTTTTGCATTACAGTTCCTGTGGCTCGCGATAAGAAGTACAAAATTTAAGTAAATTTTTGCCTCTTTTGGAACTCTATGTTTTATCTTTTTAGGAAATGGCAACTGCGAAGCAACATCATCTATCGCTTTTTCCAAATCAGCCTCACTACTATCTCTTCTAGCTGCGATTTCAACCATATCTTTTATGCTGATAGTCTTTTTAGATGGTATATCTTTTTTAGTTATAGTTTTTGTTTTTATGATAACCTTGCTATTATTATTTAGTATAACTAATAGGACAACAAAGATAACCACTATTATAATAAGGATAACAAATATCAGTATATATTTTTCATTCATACTATATTATAACAAAAATTACCAAGAAAATGGCTTAGTAATCGACCTTACACACTTTTTTAAAATCTATACATGTAAAGTCGATTATCAAACTATAATTTTTTATCCATTTTTCTATTTTTAAATGCTAAAGCAATTACGAAAAATACAGTAACAACTGTATAATAGACAAATGATGGTATCGGCACAGGATCTCCTGAGGCATAAGAGTGCATTCCTGAGAGATAATAATTGACGCCAAAGTATGTCATGATTATAGATGAATACGCCAAAGTTGATGCCACTGCAAATGCAAATGGATTACTTAACTTTGGTATAAATCTAAAGTGAACAACTGCTGCAAACACTAAAATTGAAACCAATGCCCAAGTCTCCTTGGAGTCCCAACCCCAATATCTACCCCAGCTCTCATTTGCCCAAACTCCACCCAAGAAGTTTCCAATTGTGAGTAAGCTTAAACCCAAAATCATAGCCATTTCATTGATTCTTGTTGCTTCTACTATACTTCTATCTATCTCTTGTGTTCTTGTGTTGTTACCTTCTGGCTTCCTGAGTATAAACAGTACAAGAGTAAAGAATCCCAAAAGTGCACACAATCCTAAAAATCCATAACTAGCAGTGATAATTGAAACATGTATATCGAGCCAATAGGAGTTTAAAACCGGCACTAAAGTTGTGATTTGTGGATCCATCCAACTAAGATGAGCCACAAAGAGTGTTACACCTGCAAGTATAGAGGTAAGAGATAGTGCGATGATAGCTTGTCTGGAGAAAAATATACCAGAGAGTATGATAGCCCATGCTATATATATCATCGATTCATAACCACTACTCCAAGGGGCATGTCCATCTATAAAACCTCTCATTGCCAAGCCAGCAGTATGAGCTATGAAAGCCACTACTATAATCCAAAATACAACTTTCGTAACTTTTTTTATATTTAACTTTGGATTCATCATTTTTGCAAAAACAAAAATCAATAAAATCAAACCACTTAGTAGATAAACCGGAGTGAGTCTTTGAAATACTCTGGCTTTATTAAATAGAAGTTCTGCCTGAATCTTACTTGGACTAGGAATCACATCTGAAGCATACTGCTGTTGGTATTTTTTTATAGCATCTACTGCCTTATCTGCATCACTCCAATCTCCGCTTTGAATACCCTTGGCTATACTTGCAAAATACCCCGCAAGCAGTCTCTTGATATCTTTTACCTCTTGCTCTGGAAAAGTCTTGATAGCCTCTTCAGGACCATACCACTTATGCTGTGGATCATTAACTTTTGGTATAATCCTTAATAAAGCTCCAGTATATACCATATAACTTATATTTAACCGCTCGTCCACTTTTAAAACATCTTTGTCAAACTTATTTCTGCTGGATGGACTTTTTCTAATCGCAGCTTCTGCGTACTTACTTATTTTATATACACTTCGTTTTGCATTTGAGTCAAAAAACTGGTTGAAACTAGCATACTTATCGCTGCTTTTCATCCCTATTATCTTCTTAAGACCCGGATCATACACTTTTATAATCTTTTGTGTTTGCCATGATTTTGGACTAGCTAACATACCAAGTATCACCTGATCCGCAGTCAATCCTTTGTAATTTGTACTTCTGTATATCTTGTTTAAGATATTGTCCGCCATAGTATCAAGCGGCATGATTCTGCCATCACTACTTTGTGTTAAGATTGTACCAAAATGCGCAGCGTGCGTCTTGTCAAATTTCTTTAAAAAAGATAGTGAATCACTAGCTGCTTGCAGGCTTCCTCCACTAAAAACTGAAAAAGCTATAAACATAGCTAGTAAAATTGATTTTACTTTATTTGCATCTCTTTGTACCATATACGCCAACTTTCTAAATCTACTTTTTGGGTTCAACAGGTTAAGAAACAGCCCAAGCCCTAATAAAAAATATCCTAAATATGTAGGCCATTTTCCCGGGTCTTTATTGACCGAGAGTATAGTTCCTAACTCATCTTGGTCATAAGAAGATTGATAAAATCTATATCCACCATAGCTTAATATATGGTTCATGTAGATTCTAAAAGGCAAAGTTACTCCATTTGCACTATCTTTCACCTCTACTTCGCTAGCATATGACATCGGTGATCTTGATCCTGGATATCTATCTAACTGAAACTCTAAGAGTTTTATCTTAAATGGAAGCTTTATAACTCTGCTACCCCACTCAAATTCAAAAGGAGTGCCTGCAATGATAGCTTTTTTCGCCAAACCTTTTGCTCCTTTACCTTTTCCAAACATCGCTATCTCTTTGGTTTTACCTCTATATGTCACATCAACAATAAGAGCAGAAACCTTTAAGCTCTTTTTGGTTCTAAGTAGAGCACTCGTTTCTGTTACTATCTTCGTTTTAGCACTAAGCAACATCTGTCGTGGAGCGATACTTACGCCATCAATCGTATATAATCTTCCTGTTGTAAATTGGTACTCTTTGTTTGCCTCAAAATTACCTGTTTTGTTTTGCAACATCTTAAACCAACCTATAGATTTTGTTGATTTAACATAAAATTTGGCATCTTTTACTTTGATTTGGACGATATTTTTACTCGTTGGTGCTATTGGAGTATCAAAAGCTATTATGGTATTTTTTACTCTGTAGGTTTGACCTCTTTGTAATATAACAGTCTGCGGAGCACCATCCGCACTAACCAACATAGCTATTGCTGGTTTTCCATTTGGTACTTTAACTAGTTTTGTAACAGCATTAGGAACATATCTCTTATACTTGATCTTTGCTATATCACCATCTACATTTAAAGGTATCTCAAAGTTATTGTTACCGATACTAGAAATTAGTTTTTTGTAGTAAGTTGTATATATTTTTCCATCTTTTATTGCGCTAGCTTTAATATAAGAATCACTTGATACCATACTATCCTTTGTATTGCCATTTCTTATATGCAGTATCCCCTCAAAACCATAGTATCTAGTGATGCCAGCTCCTATCAATATTACTATGAAGCCAGCATGAAACATAAAAGCAGGAAGCTTATCTTTTTTGTACATTTTATACTTAAAGATATTGTAAATCAACATAATTCCAAGTGCTACTTGTATAAGAGCAAACCACCAAGAAGTATATATAACAGCCCAAGCTGCCTCAGTACCATAATCATTTTCTATAAATGTAGCTACACCACTAGTGACACCAAATATAAAGAGTAGTGGCACAACCACCTTCATAGACAATAGCGATTTGAAAAGTTTAAACATAAAATCCCCTATATTAACTGACCTTACAAAACATAATGGTTCAGTTTATTAATTTTTATAGGGGATTTTACCGAAGTATAGTAAATATTGTTTTAACTAACCGCCTAGATATTTTTCTCTGATAGTATCATCACCTATCATATCTTTTGCGTTTCCGCTTACAGCGATCTCACCATTTTCTAAAACATATGCTGTATCTGAAATACTAAGTGCTGCGAATGCATTTTGTTCGACCAATAGGATTGTGATTCCCTCGTCTCGTAATCTTTCTATTGTATCAAAAACTTCTCCAACTATCTTTGGAGCAAGACCAAGACTGGGCTCATCCAACATCAAAAGTTTTGGCTCGCTCATCAAAGCTCTTGCGATTGCTAGCATTTGCTGTTCACCACCGCTTAGAGTTCCGGCCATTTGAGCTCTTTTTTGCTCGATTCTCGGGAACATTTTATACATCTCTTCTTTTAAATGCTCATAGTTTTCATCATTATTAAAAGCACCCATGCGAAGATTTTCTTCGACACTAAGGTTTATAAAAACTCTTCTTCCCTCAGGCACTAAAGCCAAACCTTTTTGCACTAGAGTATGAGTTTTGTGATTTTTTGTATCATACCCACCAAAAACTATCTCACCTTTTCTCTTTACACTATTCAAAAGTGCCTGCAAGGTTGAAGTTTTTCCAGCACCATTTGAGCCGATCAAAGAGACTATTTCTCTCTCTTTTACTTCAAAATCGATTCCTCGAACAGCGGCTATAACTCCATAATATACCTCTAGATTCTTAACATTCAGCATTTTTAAAATCCCCTAAATACGCTGCAACTACTTTTTCATCTACTATAGCGTCGCATGGTTTTCCCTCAAAAATCTCTTCGCCATAATCAAGAACCAAGACTTTATCACACATGTTATTGACAAATCTCATATCATGTTCTATCAATAAAATTGTTATTCCGAACTCA
>JALUXQ010000145.1 GCA_027013265.1 Campylobacteraceae bacterium
ATGTCCTCATAGGGATGTGTACTATTCCATCATGAAAGTGTTTAAAAAGAAAAAATCCATATACCCTTCCGACATAGGTTGTTATACACTCGCCCTCAATCAAGGTGCGATAGATACTGTACTTTGCATGGGAGCTAGTGTTGCCATGGCAAGCGGTTTTTCTATCGCAGATAAGAGTAAAACTGTCATAGCAAGTATAGGTGATAGTACCTTTACACACTCTGGTGTCGCACCTCTAATCAATGCAGTATATCAAAAACACAAATTTATACTTGTTATTATGGATAACTCAGTAACAGCCATGACAGGTCGTCAAGAGACGCCTGAGCGTGCAAATCCAGGAGTGATAAACCTCAAACATATAGTTGAAGGTTGTGGTGCGGTATGTATGGAGCATATATATACACCAAACTTGGACGAGAGTGTAGCCTTTATGAAAGAGGTGAAGAAAAAACACGAAGAGACAGATGGTCCTTTGGTAGTAATTATGCGAGAATTTTGTGTGCTTGACAAAGAGAGAGCTCCCCAAATGCTACCTGGAATCTACGCTGAAGTTGATGAGGATAAATGTGTAGCCTGTGATATATGTACCACACAATATAAATGCCCACCAATGCACTACAATGAAAACCACAAGATAGAGATAGATCCATTTTTATGTATAGGTTGTGATGGTTGCATAGAGGATTTATGTCCAACTGATGCATTTATAGAAAGGAAAGTAAAATGAAATATCAAATAGTAATAGCCGGAATTGGTGGTCAAGGAGCTGTATTTTTGGTAAAAGTTTTATCCATCGCAGCAGGACTAAAAGATCAAAAATGTCTTGGAACTGAAAATCACGGTATGAGTCAAAGGGGTGGATCAGTCTCTTGTTATGTCAAGGTCGGGGATTTTTACTCTCCTGCTATAGATGAAGGGCAAGCGGATCTACTCATAGCACTCGAGGGAAATGAGGGCCTAAGAAATATACAGTATCTAAAAAAAGATGGTGGAACTATTATCGTAAATGCTGATGAAAAATTTCCAAATATAGAGTATAAAACGGTTAAGATTGACGCTTTTGAAAAAGCAACAAATGGTGAGATACCTATACAGGCACTAAATGTATATATGCTTGGTGTTGCTTTGGCAAAAGATCCAAACTTTCCTTTCAACCTAGGAGACATAGAAGAAGCCATAAGAATTATGAATGCCAAAATGGCAGACAAAAATATAGCCGTACTTCACAAAGCTATAGAAGACAGTAGGAGCGCATAGATGATATGGTCAAAAGACGAGACACTTAGCAGAGATGAACTGGAAAAACTACAGACAAAAAGACTAAAAGAGACAGTAGCTAGAGTTTATGGGGCTGTTCCTTTTTACAAAAAGAGATTTGAAGAGTTAGGATTGGTGCCCCAGGATATAAAATCAATCCATGATATCTCAAAACTACCTCTTACAAAAAAGCAGGATTTAAGAGATAATTACCCTTTTGGACTCTTCGCAGTAGAGCAAGATGCAGTTGTGAGAATTCACAGCTCTAGCGGAACTACAGGAAAACCGACTGTTGTAGGATACACAAAAAGTGATATGGATGTCTGGAATGAAGTGATGGCAAGATGCTACACCATGAGTGGAGTAAACTCAGAAGATACAGTACACAATGCTTACGGATACGGACTTTTCACAGGGGGACTTGGGCTTCATGATGGTGCTCAAACTGTTGGTGCTGCAGTCGTTCCAAGCTCTGGTGGTTTTACTTCAAGGCAACTGCTTTTGATGAAAGATTTTGGCTCAACAGTACTTGCTTCTACTCCGTCATTTGCACTACATCTTGCCGAAGTTGCACTAAAAGAGGGGTATGATATCAAAAAAGATTTCAAACTAAAGTGTGGTATCTTTGGAGCAGAGCCAACAAGTGAGGGCTTAAAAGAAGAAGTTGCTAAAGTATGGGGTGTAGAGTACTATGAGATATACGGCATGAGCGAAATCATAGGACCAGGCGTATCCAACAGTTGCAAGGAACACAACGGATTGCATATATTTGAAGATCACTTTTACCCTGAAATCATAGATTCAAAAACTGGTGAAGTTTTGCCTTATGGAGAAAAAGGGGAGTTGGTCATCACCTCTTTGACAAAACAGGCATTTCCAATCATCAGGTATAGGACAGGTGATATCACAAGCTTAGATCAGACACCTTGCAGATGTGGACGAACACATGTGAGGATGAAAAGCGTGATGGGAAGAGCGGATGATATGCTTATCGTAAACGGGGTTAATGTATTTCCATCTCAAGTCGAACATGTCTTGGCAAATGTCGAAGAGATAACGCTAAATTATCAAATTATAGCAGATAAAAAAGGCTACCTTGACAGCTTGGAAATCATGGTAGAAGTAAATGACCAGATGCCAATGGATAGCATAGGAGCACTAGAAAACCTTAAAAAGAAAATCCAAAGCGAGCTTTTAAATAACCTATATATAAATGCAAAAATCAAACTCGTAGAGCCAAGAAGCATAGAGAGAAGCATGGGCAAAGCAGTACGAGTTATAGATAAAAGAGGAAAATAAAATGAAATACAAAATTCAACAGTTATCAGTTTTTTTGGAAAACAGGACAGGAGAGTTGGCAGATTTTACGAAAGTATTGTCAGAAAATGGAGTATCTATCAAATCTATAATTTTAGCAGACTCTAGCGATTTTGGGCTGGTTCGCTCTATCGTTGACAACCCTCAAAAAGCAAAAGCCGTACTCGAAGATGCAGGTTTTAGTGTAAGATTTAGTGAGGTTTTTGGTGTCAAGATAGAGGATTATGTAGGAAGTTTTGACAAAGTCATAGAGACACTTGCAAAAGAGAATCTAAACATATACTACACTTACAGTTTTTATGAGTCACAAACTGGTATATTTATATTTAGCGTAGATAACATAAGCAAAGCAGTTGATTCACTTCAAAACAATAGTGTCCAAATTGTAGAAGCCAAACACTTCTATATGTAGAGACGGTTATGACGTACAGTAAAAATGAGAGTCTGAGCAAGGATGAGCTAAAAGATTTACAACTTCAGAGGCTAAAAGAGACGCTCGAGCGAGTATATAATCTTGTGCCGTTTTATAAAGAGAAGTTTAATGCTCTAGGCATAAAACCTTCAGACATAAAGAGTTTGGAAGATATATCAAAATTGCCTTTTACTAAAAAACAGGACTTAAGAGACAACTATCCTTATGGACTTTTTGCAGTCGATATGGATCAAGTTGTAAGGATTCACAGCTCTAGCGGAACTACTGGAAAGCCAACGGTCGTGGGATATACTGAACATGATATGGATGTCTGGAGTGAAGTGATGGCTAGAGTCTTTACGATGGGTGGGCTTACAAGCAGAGATATACTTCAAAACTCAACAGGATACGGACTCTTCACAGGTGGTCTTGGCTTTCACACGGCGGCTGAGCGCATGAAGATGGCAGTCATACCAAGTTCAACTGGTTTTACTTCGAGACAACTTTTGTTATTAAAAGATTTTAAGGCAACTGCGATAACAGGAACTCCATCTTTTGCACTGCATATGGCAGAAAAGGCAAAGGCTGAGGGATATGATATAAAAAAAGATTTTAACCTCAAAGTAGGATTTTTTGGAGCTGAACCCGCTAGTGAAGGACTTAAAAACGAGATAGCAAAAGTATGGGGGATAGAGTATGTAGAGGTTTACGGACTATCTGAAATCATAGGTCCAGGAGTCGCATCTAGTTGTAGGCATTCTCATCTGCTACATATAAACGAAGATCACTTCTTCCCTGAAATCATAGACCCAAAAACTCTAAAAGTGCTCCCAGAGGGACAAAGAGGTGAGTTAGTAGTAACATCTCTAACAAAACAGGCGCTTCCTATCATCAGATATAGGACTGGAGATATAACAAGTTTAACTAGAATCCCTTGCAAATGCGGCAGAACACTAGCTCGCATAGAGAGTATCGTTGGTAGAGCTGACGATATGCTTTTGATAAACGGTGTAAATGTATTTCCATCTCAAATCGAACATGTTCTCTCTTTAATAGAGGGGATAACGCTCAATTATCAGATAATAGCACACAAGAAGGGCTACCTCGATAAACTCCAGATAGATATAGAACTAAATGAAGATATAATGAGTGAAAATGTGAGTGAATTGGAAAATCTTCAAAGACACATACAACACGAAATGCTAAATAATCTCTATATAAATGTAGATGTCAAACTCGTCGCTCCAAAATCAATCATAAGAAGTGAAGGAAAAGCGATAAGAGTGATAGATAAAAGAAAGGGATGATATGGAGTATAGATATATAGGAAGAAGCGGACTAAGAGTCACACCTATTTGCTTGGGAACTATGACTTTTGGCTCGCAAGCAGATAAAAACGAGTCATTTAAAATCATGGATAAAGCAGTTGATTTTGGTATAAATTTTTTCGATACGGCTGAGCTATACCCTGTTCCACCATCTGCCCACTATGCAGGTTCAACTGAAGAGATAATTGGCGAGTGGTTAAAAGAGAGACCAAGAGATTCGCTCATCATCGCTTCAAAAGTCGCAGGTGCTGCAAATGGCTGGTTTGTGCCACCCATTAGACATGGACTAACAGCAGTTGATAGATTTCACATCACAAAAGCACTTGATGAGACACTAAAAAGGCTCAAGACTGACTATATAGACCTTTATCAGGTACATTGGCCTGACATGACTGTACCTATAGATGAAACACTATATGTCCTAGATGAGCTTGTAAAAGCTGGGAAGATAAGATATATCGGAACTTCAAATGATAGTGCCTATGGCTTAACAAAAGCGAATGAAGTGGCAAAATTTAAAGATTTAGCAAGATTTCAGTCTGTGCAAAACAATTTTTCTATGTTAAACAGAAGGTCTTTGGATGAGATTGGCAATGTCTGTAAAAAAGAAAATATATCTCTTCTGCCCTACTCTCCTTTGGCAGGTGGCGTACTTACAGGTAAATATAATCAAGAGTTTATACCAGCAAATGCAAGATTTGCAAGGTATTTAGCCGATCCAAACCCAAGAGTACAAGCACAAGCCAAAAGATTTGTAAATGACAGGACACTAGCTTCAACTGAAAAATACCAACAAATAGCAAAAGAGTTTGGTGTAAATTTAACCACACTTGCAACTGCATGGAGCATGAGCTTTGATTTTATAGCCTCAACCATCATAGGAGCTAGTAACTCTAGTCAATTAGATGTGATATTTGATGGACTCAACTATAAAATAAGTGATGAGCTAAACAGGGAACTTGATATTGTACATCAAGAAATATTATACCCTATGGGGTAATATACAAAAACCATACAACACAAAATTAAGGCTTACTATCCAATGCAACAATACAAAAGAACAACACAAAAATTTATACTTAAGTTTTTCACAGAGATAATGGTAAAAGGTCCAAATGCAAGAAAACAAATAACAGAACATCTCTACAATAATGTTATTTGTATTTTAAGAAAAATTTCAAATGATGTTACATTTAGAAAATTTTATGATAAAATAGAAGTTGTTCTACCACTACAATTTTCAGATATTGCACTTGCAAAACTTTTAGAAACTCCTGGGATTGAGCAAGTGCTTGAAGCTTTGCAATTTGACGAAGTAAACAGCTTGGATCAAATTAAAAAAATAGTCAATGAAAATACAGCTTATAAAATCCAAAATAAAACTTTTGTCATCAGAGCAAAGCGCACAGGAGCACATGGCTTTAAATCTCCTCAAATCGAACAAGAAGTCGGAGGGTACATGCTTAGTGCAAATCCTTCAAGTAGTGTTGATTTGCATAATCCACAAGTTACTATAAATATAGAGTTAATCAACAATCAATTAAATATAATCACAAAAAAACATATGGCTCTTGGAGGCTACCCTATTGGCTCACAAGGCGAAATTTTATCTCTAATGTCAGGTGGTTTTGACTCAACAGTTGCTAGCTACTTAACAATGAAGAGGGGGATAAAGACTCATTTTATTTTCTTTAATTTAGGTGGAATTGCCCATGAAATAGGCGTTAAACAAGTTGCATATTTTCTTTGGGATAAATTTGGTTCATCACACAAAGTAACTTTTACATCAGTGCCATTTGATGATATTGTAGCAGAAATTTTCAAATCAACTCCAGAGTCTTATATGGGTGTTATGCTTAAAAGGCTCATGATAAAAGCATCCGAAGCAATAGCTGATAAAATGGGAATAGATGCTATATTGACAGGTGAAAGCATAGCTCAAGTGTCAAGTCAAACTCTTAGAAATCTTGCATTGATAGACAAAGCAAGCAACAAACTTATCATAAGACCTCTTGCAACCATGAATAAACCAGAGATTATGAGAATAGCAAACGAAATAGGCACAAGAAGGTTTGCAGAGACAATGCCAGAGTATTGTGGAGTAATTTCTAAAAATCCAATAACCCATGGCTCATTCAAACGCATGGAAAATGAAGCTAAAAAATTCGATTATACCGTACTTGACGAAGCTGTTTTAAATGCTGTTAGCATAAATATTGATGAAACCATAAAAGATATAAAAGAGTTAGGTCAACTAGAGATTATAAGTGATTTGTCTAGCGGTGAGTATGTCGTAATTGATATCAGACAAGAAGACGAGTGTATAAATCTTCCTTGCGAAACGATAAAAATTCCTTTCTATAGGCTTAAAAGTGATTTTAAAAAACTTCCTCGCAATAAAGAGTATCTTCTTTATTGCGAAAAAGGCATACTAAGCCAACTTCATGGTCAATATCTAAAAGATAATGAAAATTATCAAAATATTAAAGTATATCGCCCACTATAATTGTCAGTTTTTGACCATTCTTAAATTCACTCTTTTTTTGTTATATAGTGCGATCATAGCCAACAAAGAGCCGATATAAACCAGAACTTCCACCAAAGACGGATTGCCATTATAACCAAATAGGGATTTCATAAATCCTCCTAAAAATCCATTTTCATCTACCAGATAATTTACATCCCATATATGCTCCACAAAAGTAGGAACAATACCTGCCTCTTGAAATTCATGGATACCTCTTGCAAATAAACCTGTCGCAAAAAGCATCAACAACGCGCTACTTACACTAAATAGATACCTTAAATTCATGCCTTTTAGCCCCAAATATACACCATACCCAACTCCTAATCCTCCCAATATACCAACGGCAGCGAACAGCAAAGAGATGCTACCTTGATTTGATAGTGTAGCATTTAGAAATAGTGTTGTCTCTACACCTTCTCTTAAAATTGAAACAAAAACCAACAACATCAATCCAAATCCCCTGCTAGAGCTGAGTGCTGATTCGACCTGTTGTTTGATTGCTTTGGTTGTATCTTTTTTATCTGCCATCCAAACTATAAGATAGACAATCAAAATGGCACCAAGTACCATAGTCGTTCCTTCAAAAATCATCTCTGATATACCACTAAAACCGCCAACCAACAATCTAAACGCAACCGCTCCCATTATACTGCCTAGAGTACCTAAAAACATACCTATATAGACAAACTTTTTAAACTCAATTTTTTCAGTTTTTTTTAGATAACTAAAGATAATCCCAACTACAAGAGCAGCCTCTAGTGATTCTCTAAATGTTATAATAAACTCTTCCATCTTATTTCCTTGCTAATTTTGATAATCAGTATCATAATATAAATATCCTTAGGGTTTTATTAATTAAACTTATTACCTGTTTTCCACATTGGCTACATATTATAGTGATATAATTGTAAAAAATTTAAGGAGAAGATGAGCATGAAAACGCTGATTGGAGTTTCACTAGTGATCATACTTGCTATGGGCTACTATTTCACTACTGGGAAAAGCAAAAGTGGCAATAGTAGGTGGTACACAAAGGCACAGGTGGAAAATGGTCGAAAGCTTTTTGCAGCAAATTGTGCTAGTTGCCATGGTTTAAAAGCAGAAAAAACACTAAATTGGAGAGAGAAATTGGCTGATGGCTCCTACCCTCCTCCTCCACTAAATGGCAGTGCACATGCTTGGCATCACTCTTTTGCACAACTCATTCGTCAAATAAATGATGGTGGTGCTATATATGGTGGTAAAATGCCAGGATTCAGAGGCGCACTTGATGATAGTGAGAAAAAAGATATCATCAGCTATTTTCAATCATTTTGGAACGACAAGATATACAAATCTTGGTATGAGAGAAGTGGACTGTAAACCTCTTTGCAAGGAACAAAATTTGTGATATCTAAAATTTTATCACAAATTTTGTTCCTTCCCCTAACTTAGACTCTACCTCAATCTCTAAATCATATGTCTTGCAGACAGAATGCACTATATCCAACCCTATACCAAAACCTCCCACACTTTGCGTCGCCCTATAATATCTCTCAAAGATTTTCTCTAGCCTCTCTTTGGCTATGCCTATTCCATTATCTTCTACTTTGAGAGAACGGTTTTTTAGTGTGACTCTTATCTCGCCATTTCGTTTTGTATATTTTATAGCATTTGATATAAGATTGTTTGCCAATCTTGTAAAGTCCTCTTCATCTATCTGTAACAAGGTCTCTTCTAAATCATATGTCAAATCTATCCTCTTTTTTCTAGCTAAACTCGTGTGATAACTCAACTCTTTTTGTAAAATTTTTGAAATATCTTGCTCTATAAGTATCTCTTTCTTGTGCTCTTTTAGAGTGATATATGTGATATCTTTATATAAATTAGATATCTTTTTTGCACTTATTCTTATAAGGCTTCTATTTTTTTCATTATAAAAATTCTCTGAATCAACACACAATAAAAGTGCAGATACTGGGGTATTTAGCTCGTGTGTTGCATTTTTTATAAAAGTGTTTAATTTTTCTCTTTGACTCTGAATCGGATATATAAAGAGTTTTGCAAGATAAAATCCTATGAGTGCTATCAACATATATATGCTAAAAGCTACAGCTACGACACCTCTTAGAAGCTTGGACAATTTGCTATTTAAGTTGGTTTTTTTTACCACAACATATGACACACCTAGATGACCAGAAACCCCATGGTCTATATAAAATAGAGCATCTTTTTCCCTAAAAGCTCTTTTGGAAAAATCTATTTTCTCTTTTATTTGCGTATATACTGCTTTGAAAGCAGAGTCATACAAGCCATACTTTAACCCATTATCAACTTGTAAATTATCAAAATTTATGTGTATATTTTGCATGTGAGCCTGAATAATTCTATGTGATATATTGCCACTATTGACCTGCATATTAGAGATAGCTAGTTCATAATACCCTCTTGCATTTAAAGAGTAAAAGAGCCAACCGATTATAGATATAAGGAGAAGTGAAGAGCCAAGATATAGAGTAAAAAAGCTATAAAATGTCTTTTTCTCATCTTTAGTTAAAACGATATCCAACTCCTTTTATGGTGTCAATTGCCTCTTTGTTGATTATCTTTCTAAAGTTTTTTATATATGTTCTTATAGTTGAATCTGTTGGTGTCTCTTCATATGCCCATACATTTAATCCTAACTCCTCCAAAGAGATAACTCTTTGTCTGTTTTTTAAAAAATACTCTAAGATTTGCGACTCTTTTTTGGACAGTGTGTACTCTTGGTCCTCTTTTATGATTTTTAATTTATCATAATCATACACAACACCTTTTGATAAAATATCTTTCTTTGCAATGTTTATCTTATAGAGTCTTTTTATATTATCGATTCTTAGCTCAAGCTCTTCAAATTCAAATGGTTTTTTTATATAATCATCACATCCACTAGAAAAGCCTAGCTTTAAATCCTCAGTATTATTAAGCGAAGTGATAAAGATAGCTGGGGTATTTATGCTGTTTTTTCTAATGCTCTTTAAAAGTTCAAAGCCGTTAATCAAAGGTACATTAACATCAAAAAGCAACAAATCAAATACCTCTTGGCAGAGCAAATCTTCTGCTTCACCACCATCAAAAGCGCAACTCACCTGGTACCCTTTTTTTAACAAAAAGGATTCAATAATTTCACTTAAAATCTCATCATCTTCTAGTAGTAGTATTTTCATAACCAAAAGGATACAATATTGCCCCTAAAAAAAGCAAATCTCAAATACATTTTTACTATCTTTATATTTGTAGGCAAATAAAAAACCATGGTAATTGATAATTCTTGAAACCAGATTTAGACCTAATCCATAACCCTTTGTACCTCTTGAGTTGTCCTCTTGCGTAAACTCTCTTGTGTAAAATTCCAAATCATGACTTAACTGTTTTGCTTGGTTTTTTATCATTATTATGTTTTTATCACACTCAATCTCAACTCTCCCATTATCTCTATATTTTAGAGCATTATCTATGAGATTTTTTATCGCGATACTCATATAGTTTATATCCACAAAACACTCAAAATTTGCCTTTATATCTATGCTTATATCCTTTTCATTTTCTATCATCATTTTTGAGAGTGTTTCACTAAGCAGAGTCTCAACTGTGCATTTTTGCCTATTTAGTTTCAGGTTTTTTGATTTTATCTTTTCTAACTCCAA
>JALUXQ010000146.1 GCA_027013265.1 Campylobacteraceae bacterium
GGTATGGTAAAGCTGGACTTGACTCGCAAGGCTTTAGTCACTTTTCAGATATGGACTATGGTGATATCATGGGTGACCTTGGTTCCATATTCGAATCCGTTTTTGGCGGAGGTTTTAGTGGTGGATTTGGCACTCAAAATAGCAGAACAAGCCAAAAATACCAACTAGATTTAGAATCTAGCATAACACTAGAGTTCAATGAGGCTGCATTTGGTTGTAAAAAAGAGATAAAATTTACATACAAAAAACCTTGCTCATCATGCGAAGGTACAGGTAGTGAAGACAAAACTACACACAGTTGCCCTGATTGTCGTGGTAAAGGTCAAGTTTTTTATAGGCAAGGGTTTATGACCTATTCCCAAACTTGTCCTACATGTAATGGAACTGGACAAAATATCAAAAACAGATGCTCTGTATGTGGCGCAAAAGGTTATGAAGAAGTAAGAGAAAAAGTGAGTATCGATATACCAGAAGGAATCGACAACGACAATCGCATAAGGGTCGCAAATAAAGGAAATATCGATGATTTAAACAGAAGAGGAGATCTATATATACTTATCAAAGTCAAAGAAGATGAACATTTTGTCAGACATAATGACGATGTATATATAGAAGTTCCGCTATTTTTTACTCAAGTCGCACTTGGAAACAGTATCACAATACCAACTCTTAGAGGAGAAACTACGCTAGATATCCCAATGGGGGCAAAAGACAAGCAACAGTTTATCTTCAAAAATGAAGGTATCAAAAATGTCCATTCCCAAAGATTAGGAAGCCTTATAGCTCAAATAAGAATCAAATACCCTAAAAAACTAGACAGCGAACAAAGAGTGCTCTTGGAAAAACTTCAAACAAGTTTCGGAGTAGAAAACAGACCTCAAGAAGAGACATTTGGTGGAGTGTTTGAAAAGATAAAAGGATGGTTCAATTAAGCACTCCTTTTTTTATAATGGCAAAAAGATAAATTACTCCATAATCACAAATAAAAAACTAAAAAACCTATACATCACGATTAACCCCACAAAGGGGGTTATCGTGAAAAACCCAAACTACCCGCTAAAAAAAATCAAAGAGATAATAGACTCAAAAGCCAAATGGATATATGAAAAAGTAGAAAATGCAGAATTAAAACTTCTCATCAAAGAGATATGCGAAAATGAAAACAAAATCCTATATCTTGGCTCAAAAATACCAATACAAATCAATGATATAGAAAAATTTTATAGAGAAAAAACAAAAGAGATAGTCTATAAAGAGATAGAAAAAATCTCCAAAAAAATGGAACTCTACCCCACAAAAATCTCATTTAGGAAGACAAAAAACAGGTGGGGAAGTTGCAATCACAAAAACGAACTAAGCTTCACCATCACACTCACTCAACTGCCACTTGAGTGCATAAGATACATAATAGTCCACGAATTAGCACACATCATCCACAAAAATCATAAAAAACAATTTTATCAAACCATACAAAAATACATGCCTCATTTCAAAACTCAAGAGAAAATCATAAAAAACTACTCACCCATGATATAAAAATCATATTTTTTAAAAATCAATACACCTCTTTTCTATGTGCTATTCTAATAATCGTGATTAGTAAAATATCATTTTCTTTAAGATATACTATTCTATAGTTCCCTGCTCTTTTTCTAAATTTTCCTTTATGTTTGCCTTTTAAAGATTTGTCATTGGTAAAAATTCCTTTTTCCAAGTCTTTAATTTTATTAAAAATCAATTGCTGATTTTCTTTGTCTATTTTTGATAACTCTTTTAAAGCATATTTTGGAACAATGACTCTGT
>JALUXQ010000147.1 GCA_027013265.1 Campylobacteraceae bacterium
GTATCCAAGAAGAAGCTCGCTTTTGTTGCTAGTCCCAAGTACTAAAGCTTGGCGTTCTAAAGAGATATCGTATAGTATGCACATTCTAGCTCTTGCACTAAAGTTTCCAACTCTTAAATTATCTGTTTCTTTATCTTGGAAATAAGCTTGTAGCATAGGTGCTATTGAGATTTTTTCATATTTTATATCAAATTTGTTACATAGTTTTAAGGCATCATCTAAGCTGTTTTGGCTGGAGTTAGATGAAGGCATCATAATTCCTAGCATATCATCCTTAAATGCTTTTTTTGCAAGTACCGCAACTACAGCAGAATCTATACCGCCACTAATGCCTAAAACTACACTCTTTAGACCAGTTTTATACACTTCATCTTGTAAAAATTTAATGAGGTAAGATTCGATTAGTTGGTATTTATCCAAAATATGCCTTATGTTTTTAAAATTATACTAAAGAAAATATTAATTAATTCTTTTAAGAGACTCTTAAAAATTAAACCACTTTGGAAGAGTTCTGCTGTTATATCGGCTAAATGTTAGCAACCAATAAAGTTGTATTGTTACATAATCCATTTATCAAGCACTAAAAGACCTATAACTGTTAAAGTATAAAGATTTAATTGCATAAATATTTTTCTACATAATCTTTTGTTTTTCCAAGTGTCTTTTGAGAGTAGAGCTAAAGATTTCCATAATAAAAATATTGAATGAGCCAATATAAGAGTGAGAATTAGAGAATTTTTTGGCATGAAGAATGGTACAACCATAAGAGCGCTGATAATAGTAAAAAGTATCCAAGTATAAGTTATTCTAGATAAACTACCCCCATTCATAACATCTATCATAGTTGGGAATCCAGCTTCTTTATAATCCTTGTTATACACTAAGACAAGTAGCCAAAAATGTGGCATTTGCCAGATAAAGTAAAACCAGGCAAGAGATAAAAATGCAGGCTGTATGAGACTTCCTCCTTGAGCTGAAAGCCACATGATAACTGGAGGTATCACACCAAGTATTGCTCCTGGGAATACAGCATAAGGACTCACTCTTTTCATGGGGGTATAAATACCATTATATAAAACAACAACTAAAGCAAATATTGCAACACCTGTAAAAGACAAAACAGTATATATGATTCCCATAGAAAGAGTTATTAAGCCTATTATGATAAATAAAGCTTGAAATTGACCAATAGTTTTTGTAACAAGTGGTCTTTTTTGGGTTCTAGTCATAAGAGCGTCAAAATGACGCTCTTGATATTGGTTTAAAGCACAAACACCTAGTGCTAAAGCAAAGATTGCAAAAAAACTTATCCAAAGAGAAGATGTTATATTATTAGTTGCTAATAAATAAACAAAAACTCCTGGAATCCCAACTGCAAAGGATAGAACCGTCTTTGTAAAAGAGATATAATCTAACACCGTTGCTCTTTGGGTTTGTGCACTTAAAATTTTCATTATAGACTTTTAAGGTATTTTATTAGGACTTTAATATCATCATCGCTAAGAACTCCCTTGTAAGAATTCATCATTCCACCAGAGAAACCATCTACAATTTTCTTGTTAGGCTCAACTATAGACTCTTTAAGATAGGCATCATCAACAAGAACTTCCTTGAGTGTTCCACCCTCTTTAACTTTTACTTTGTGTCCATAAATTCCTTTAAATCCAGGTCCTACCAATACATTAGTGCCTAAAGAGTGACAGGATGTACAGCCATTATTTTTGATTAGTGTAAGCCCAGGATGCTCTGTGAGTTTAGAGTTTGATTTTTTAGAAAATGGTGTTTTCTTGTCAGAATTGTACCAAGCATCAAAATCAGCTTGACTTAGCACATACACTTTTGCGAGCATGGCCGAATGACCTATGCCGCAGTATTCAGCACATTCGATATCATAAACACCTTTTTTTGTAGCATTAAACCATGCATAGTATGTATATCCTGGAACAACATCTTGCTTAAATCTAAATGCTGGAATATAATAACTGTGAATAACATCATTTTTGGGTGCAGTTAAATCAAGTTTTATATTTTTCCCTACAGGCACATAAAGATCTGTGGTTATTTTTCCATTTGGGTATTTATGTTTCCAAGACCACATTTGACCAGTTACTTGCACTTCCATATTATTCTTAGGTATAGTTCTTAATGCCTTCAGGCTTGAAAAACCATAATAGAACATAATCATAACAAGTATTAATGGTATGATAGTCCACACTACCTCAAGTGGCGTATTGTGTTCGATATTTTTTATCTTATTGCGTGGATATCTTTTATTGCTATATTTATAGGCAAAATAAAACATTGTACCGATAACAAGCGAGAAAACTCCAATACTTATTCCATATACAACATACATCGCTATGTTTACTGAGCCAGATGCTGTAGATACTCCTTCGATTCCGTTTAACATTCTTTTCCCTCCTCGTTAATTGCTAAAAAAGTCATTGTGCATTAATAGTCTGATATGCGTGTCATATATCGTGAAAGTAGCCAAGACTGCGACTAAAAGCATTGCAGCTAAAATCAATCTTTTATATATAGAAGATGCACCTTTTATATGCATATAATACATGACTACAAAAGTGATTTTTGTAAATGCAATCAACATTTGTACTGAAAGTGTTGGTAGATAGTTCATATGTATCAGTAATGGTTGCAGAATGGTTAATCCAGTAAGAATTGTTAATATAAAAAATACTTTGATATATATAGAACTACTAAACTTTTGTGTAATTTCATTTGTGTTTGACATAATAAATCCTCCTAGTATATTAGATAAAATATAGGGAATACAATAATCCAAACAATATGAACAAAATCCCAATATAAAGCTGTATTTTCTAAGACAACAAAATTTAAAGAAGATATCTCACCTTTTTTTATCTTACCAAGAATCCATAGCATTACACCAATTCCCACTATGATATGCACGCCATGTAATCCTGTAAGAGTAAAATATAGACCAAAAAATAGTTTTACACCATTTCCTAATGAATCTAAATAAGAAGAACTTGGATAGAATCCTTCTCCTATTTCCAGCATCCATTCATTGTACTTTATGATTAAAAATATTGTTGCGAATATAATGGTAATCCAAATATATTTTGTAGATTTCTTCACATCATTATTTTTTAAACTAATAACGGACAGACCCATAGTAAGTGTGCTTATAAGCAATACAAATGTATTTATGCCTCCTAGAAGTCTATCCATATGCTCTGATGCTTGAACAAAATCATTTGTGTTCTGATCAAAATAAAACGCATATACTAAAAATAGACTTGAAAAAATCATTATTTCTGTCAGTAAAAATATCCAAAAACCAAGTTTTGCACCCTCGTAGTCATTATTGAAATCAACTACTTCGTGAGCATTACCCTCTTTATCATAAACAATTTCAGGTTCAACTGTTGCATTAGCCATGCTGTTTTTCCTCCTTAATTGATAAGTCCATGTGGTGAACTGGTTCACCATCTTTATACTCATATGGATCAAAATCTATATAAGGTAGTTCCCCAAAATTTTCTGCCTGCGGTGGCGAAGGAATTTGCCATTCTAAAGTAGTTGCATTCCAAGGGTTTGGGCCAGCTTTTTCTCCATATTTTGCACCTTTGTAAAGCACGTAAAATATATATATTAAACTAGCTGCAAAAATCCATGAACCAACAGTTGCAATTCTATGATATACAGTAAATTCTGGTAAATAATCAAAATATCGTCTAGGCATTCCAAGGTTACCAGCTATAAACATTGGAAACCAAAGCACATTAAATCCTATAAAGAAAAGGTAAGCACCAATTTTTGCTTTTTTATCGTCATACATTCTACCTGTAATTTTTGGGAACCAGTAGTGTATGCCTGCAAACATAAATGATACAACACCACCTAAAATAGCATAATGAAAGTGTGCTACAACAAAGTATGTATCGTGCAAGAAAATATCTATTCCAACAGCTCCTAGGATGAGTCCTGTTACGCCACCGATGATAAATGTTATGAATGTTCCAAGTGCCCAAATCATTGGAGCCTTAAAGTCGATAGATGCTTTATACATAGTGGCAACCCAATCAAAAAACTTGATACCAGTTGGAATACCAACTAAAAATGTTAAGAAAGAAAATATTAATGCTATTGTATCAGATTGACCAGAAGTAAATAAGTGGTGTCCCCACACAAGGTAGCCGATACCAGCAATCATAGCGCTTGAAATAGCAATTGATCGATACCCAAAAACTGGTTTTCTGCAAAATGTTGGTATAATCTCCGATGCTATACCAAACGCTGGCAATATCATAAGATAGACAGCAGGGTGTGAATACATCCAAAATAGATTTTCTAATAAGACTGGATCTCCTCCTTTTGCAGGGTTAAAGATACCTATTCCAAATACACGCTCTAATATAACCAAAATCAATGTTATACCTACGATTGGAGTTGCAAGAAGTTGAATCCATGAAGTTGCATACAAACCCCAAACAAAAAGAGGCATCTTGAAAAATCCCATGCCAGGTGCTCTTAGTCTGTGAACAGTTGCTATAAAATTGATACCTGTGAGTATAGAAGCTAAACCCAATAGATATGCAGCAGTTAGTGCCATCACGACATTAGTACCTGTTTTTGTGCTGTATGGTGCATAAAATGTCCAACCAGTATCAGCCACACCATTTCCTGGAAATAGCGAAACAACAGCTATAACAACACCAAGAACATATACCCAAAATGAGAATAAGTTCAGTCTGGGAAATGAAACATCACGCGCACCAATTTGAAGTGGCAATACAAAGTTCCCTAAAGTTGCTGGAATTCCTGGAATGATAAATATAAATATCATTATGACTCCGTGAAGAGTAAATGCTTGATTATATTGCTCGGGACTCATTATCTGCTGACCTGGACTAAACAGTTCTAGCCTCATTAGTAAAGCTATAATTACTGCTATCGCAAAAAATGCAAACATTACGACAGCATACATTATGCCTATTCTTTTGTGATCTATACTAAAGATCCACTGTAAAAACTTATTTTTATGATGTCCAAAGACTGTGTGAGTTTCATCATAAAAATTTTTAGTTACACTACTCATCTATATTATCTCCTTTTTAGATTTTTTCTTTTTCTTTTCCCTGTTATATAAAAATACAAAAATACTATAATCAAAAACAGTGTCACAACAACACCAAATATCTTTTTGTACTGAATCACATATTTTCCACTTTTTGGCTGAAATGAGTAACAAAATGATAAAGCCCTTGTTATAGTTGGACGAACTTGCCCTTTAGCTGCCTCTAAAAGAGCCATCTTCAAATCAAATGGTAGATAATTTATACCATCAAGATAGCGTGTAATCTCTCCTTTTGGAGATAGTATAACAAGCCCAATTGGATGTATGTAGTCTGTAAAGCCAAGTTTGTTTTTTATCTTCTTATACTCATAACCAACAGATTTTGAAAATTTATCTATCGTTTTTTGATCGTTGCTAACTAAAAAATTCCATGCATTTGGGTTAAAAGCATCATTTAATACTCTAGTATGATTGTCCTTAAAATCTTTTGCATCTTTTGGTGTATCTGTGGCTACGAAACTGATTGTAAGAGCTTTGTACTCTTTTCCACCTATCATATCTAGTTTGTCAAGTGATTTTGTCAAACTATCTATTTGTGGACCACAAATTCCTGGACAATGAAAGTAGTTTACTGATATTACAGTTGGTTTCCCATCCATAAATTCGCCAAGTGTTTTTGTTCTATTAAATTCATCACTAAATTTTAAATCAAGCGGAACATATTTTCCTAGTCGTTCATATGTACCGACCTTGGTATTGCTAGCATATATATGAGACGAAAAAATTATCATTAATGTAGCTAATATTAAATTCCTCACCTAGCCTCCTAATAACCTTAATTAAAAATACTTATAACACATTTTTGTCACTCCAATTCTAACGAATATAACATAATAGTGAGCTTAATATTGATAGTTTTGAAAATTTTAAATAGGTACTTATCTATTTTGAAAGGCTTAATAAAACCTTATATATCTGATTTGAATCTTCTAGGTGAGGAAGTTTTTTAATGAGTAGTCCATCTGTGTCCATTATATATACAAACGAAGTGTGTGCAACAGAGTAGTCTAATTTTGAACCTTTTTGATACTCTTTTGCATAGTAGGTACCATAATTTGAAGTAACTTTTTTTAGGTATTTCTTATTTGAAGTCAAGCCAATGGCATTGGGGCTAAAAAATCTAACATACTCTTTGATGCCTTTTAATGTATCACGATCTGGATCCACACTTATAAATATAAGTTGAAATTTTTTTGCATCTCTCTTTTTTAGCCTATTTAATGCCTGTGATATAAAACTTAAAGTAGTTGGGCATATATCAGGACAAGACATATACCCGAAGTAGATGATGGCATATCTATTTTTTAAATCACTAAGTGAAAATTTGCCATCAGCCGAATCCATAGTAAACGCGTACCTTTGAATATTTTTATACTTCTCGTAGTATGGGATAAAACCGTATAATATAGCAACAAAAAGTAAAATAGGAACCGTCAACAGGATAATCTTTTTTTTCATGGTCAATCTATTTCATTTTCATTCCACCAATTACTGATTTAATTGGCACATTCTTTAAAACTATAGTCTCTTTATTTGAAAATGAGAGCGTGATGCTCTTAACAGATTCTCCAACTTTTAACTTTTTGTTTAGTTCGAATAACATCACATGGTAGCCACCAGGCTTAAGAGTAAAACTATGATTTGCAGGAATTTTTATACTTTTGACTTGTTGCATTCGCATCATGCCATTTTTGAGTTTTATATGCTCATGAAGTTCTGCATTTTTTGCTACACTACTATTTGCATATATAAGAAATAGATCTTTATTGCTCCTATTGACTATAGTCATGAAAGAGGCACTATTTCGGAGATTTGGCGGAACAGCTCTTACATAAGCATTCTTTACCTCTATATCACTTGCAGCTAGATTGAGTGAAATTATCACTAAAGCTAAAAGTAGTTTCTTTAGCATCTATTACTCCTTTTTTGTAAATTTGGCTTTAAAAGCTACAATTGTAACATGATATGAATTTAATTGCAAGAAAAATTTAAACAATATCATCTAAGTCCACCCCTTTGTTTCCAGCTGTATCTTTTATCATCTTTTAGCTTGCTAAAGTATAAATCGCCAGAATTTCTCCATGGATCAAGTAGCACTCCCTCACTAAATCTACACCCCTTACATGTGACTACCAAGACATTGTGTTCACTCCAGTAGTTGCCGATATTTGCACCGCCTATGTAGTAGTCAAAACTCTTGTAATTTTGTTTTTTTACAAAGTCAAGCATATCATAGGCAAACTGCCAACAAAGCCCCCTTTTTCTCAAACCTATATTTACTAAAAAATTTTGAAATAGAGGTGGTTTGACCAAATTATACTCAAGTGCCAGCTCTTTAGAGTGGATAATTGCCTTTTTTGCCAAATCTTTTGTCTCTTTTTTATATGCATGTAGCGTGTTTAGTAAAATTTCTAGTTTTTTGATATTATTGTCTGATTGTTTGGCAGGAGATGGATTGTTGGCACACCCTACAAACAAAAAAGAAAAAATCAGTAAATAGACATAGTGTTTCATGGTTGGCATGATAATTCATAAAAATTAATAGTTTTTAAATAGGCTTAAGTAAAATTAGAGTATAATCCGTACCTTAATTTAGAAAATTTGACTTCTTACTAAGACAATTTTGTGAGGCTCAGACCAAAGGGAGGATTTGTCCTCTAAGAAATAGTTTTATAAGAAGTCAAATTAAATAAAATTTTAAAAAGGGAAAGTATGAAAAGAACATTTCAACCACACAATACACCAAAGAAGAGAACTCACGGTTTTAGAACTAGAATGAAGACTAAAAATGGTAGAAAAATTATCAAAGCAAGAAGAGCAAAAGGCAGAAAAAGATTGGCTGCATAAGAGATTTTGAGGTTATTAAGAAAACCAAAGAGTTTTCTTATGTATATAAAAACAGTAAGAAATGGCACAGTGATTGTGCCGTGATCTTTTACAATGTAGGTTTGAAGAAAAAAGTTGGCTTTACTGCGAGTAAAAAAGTTGGAAACGCAGTTAAGAGAAATTTAGCCAAAAGAAGATTAAGAGCTCTTTTTTTTGAGCTTTGCGGTGAGATAGATAGCGGAAGTTATGTGTTTGTAGCAAAGAGCAAGATTGTAGATATGGATTATGAGTCTATAAGAAAAAATCTTATTTGGTCATTAAAAAGATTGAAGTGTATGAAAAATTGAAAAAATTTGCACTCTATTTGATAGCATTTTATCAAAAATTTTTGACTCTTTTTAGCTATGGGAGTTGTAGATATTACCCTACATGCTCTCAATATGTGAAAGAGCAGATAATCTTCAATAATCTCTTTAAGGCGCTTTTTTTTTCAATATTAAGGATTTTACGATGCAACCAACTATTTCGTGGTGGTATTGATTATCCTTTGGTAAAAAAAAGATTTACAAAAATTTCGTATATCAAAAGATTTTCACCATCTTTTGAAAGAGTATCTTTTTGGTTTTTTCCAAAAGAGAAAAATATTTTTTATATTGTAAAATCTTTCAAATAATTTTTTAAAGGGTTCCTTGTGTTAGATAAACTCAGTAATCAAAACAGAATCATACTGGCTTCTGTACTTTCATTTGCATTTTTCGCTACTTATGACTATTTTTTTATTCCGAAGAAAGTTGTAAATCCAAATGAGCAAAATAGCTCAAAGATTGAAAAAAGTGTAGCTTCACAGGCTCCAAAAGCAACAGAAGGTTTAAATTCAAAAGTTCCAAGCAAGATAGCTAAAACATCAAAAAACTCAGAAAAAACAACAGATAAAATCATCGTTAGAGTAAAATCAAAAAATTATGATTTAGAGATAGATAGACTTGGAAGAGTTGTTAAATTTTATCTAAACGAGAAAAAGTACAGAACAAAAGATGGAGACAGACTTCAGTTAGTTGATTCTAAATCCGGATTTTTACCACTAGAGATGAGATTTAGCAATGAAGCTATAAATACGGAGGCATTCGCCACTTCCTACACTGCAAGTACAAGCCAACTCCAAGTTTCAAGCCAGCCTGCAAAAGTTGTTTTGACACAAAGCTTGCCAGATTTGACCATAACTAAAAATTTAACATTTTATGAAGATGGTCACTACGATTTAAATGTCAAGTTGAGTAAAAAAGAGGAGTATTTTATCACCCCTGGTGCACATCCGAGTCTGGGTAAAAATAGCTACACATTTCATGGGGCTCTTTTGAAAAAAAGCGATGGAAGTATGGAGATTATAGATGATGGTGATGCTGAACAAAAGACATTTCAAGGTGTAGGTTTTGCTGCAAATGCGGATAAATACTATGCAACAGTTTTATATAATTTTAACCAAAAAATGACCGTAGTAGAGAGCCCTGCAAAAGATCAAAATCCTGCACTATATGTTAAAGGCAAACAAAATCTAAGATTGGGTGGATATATTGGACCAAAAGAGTTTGTGATATTGAAAAAAATCAATCCAGAGCTAACAGATGTCATAGAGTATGGTTTCTTCACATTTATATCAAAGCCACTGTTTGTGTTGCTGTCTTATATATATAGTTTCTTGGGAAACTGGGGTTGGTCTATAGTTGCTCTTACACTATTGGTTAGATTGGTGCTGTTTCCTTTGACATATAAGGGCATGGTGTCTATGAATAAGATGAAAGTACTAGCTCCAAAGATGAAAGAACTCCAAGCAAAATACAAAGGTGACAAGCAAAAACTAAATGCACATATGATGGAGCTTTATAAAAAACATGGTGCAAATCCTATGGGTGGATGTCTGCCTATGCTTTTACAGATTCCTGTTTTTTATGGAGTCTATAGGGTTTTGCAAAACACAGTTGAGCTAAAAGGAGCCCCTTGGATGCTTTGGATTCATGATTTAGCTGTGATGGATCCATATTTTGTATTACCGATTTTGATGGGTGCTTCTATGTTTTTGCAACAAAGACTTGCTCCAAACAACTTTACAGATAAAACACAAGAGAAGATTATGAAGTTTTTACCTCTGATTTTTACATTTTTCTTTGTAACATTTCCAGCTGGATTGACACTCTATTGGTTTGTGAGTAATCTTTTCTCAATTCTTCAACAACTATATGTAAATAAACTGTTTGCAAAAACTCCAGCAAAGGTGGTGTCATGAAAAAGAGATTAGAAGCTGATACACTGCAAGATGCTTATTTAAATGCAGCCAAAGAGTTTGGTTGCTCTATCACGGAGTTAGATATAAGTATCATACAAAATTCTAGTTCTGGTTTTTTAGGAATGTTCAAAAAGACTGCTATCGTAGAGGTGGCTAGAAAAGGCTCACTTAAAGCAAATAAGAACAAAAGAAACCAAAAA
>JALUXQ010000148.1 GCA_027013265.1 Campylobacteraceae bacterium
TATCATAAGCTTTTAAACCAGCTCCACCAAATGGAGGAATCAACATAGAAAAATCAAATGTCTCTTCATGTTGGCTTCCATCTAACTGCTCATAATGAACCCTATCTTTTTCTACCTTATTTACATGTGCTCGTTTTATCCACTTAACATCTCTTTCTGTATATAGTGATTCAGCAAAAACCTTTCCACTTGTAACATAACCGCCCTGCTTTATGTGCATACCAGCAACACCAAAATCACCCAATTCATACTCATTTGTGATATATGTGATAGTTGCCTTATCCCTTACGCCCTCTTCTTTTAGTTTATGATCAACATTAAATGTATATTCAAAAGCGGCGCCTTGACATGTACACATACCATGTCCAGTTCCTATCAATATCTTTTTATGTTCTCCGCTTTTCATCTGAGCTATCAATTCATCTAATTTCTCATTTGCATGAATAGCATGGTCTGCAGTACAAACAGATACTGTGTTACCAGCGTCAGGTCCAAGACCCTCTGTTGCTCCAAAATTTAGTTTTGGTCCAGTTGCATTTATAAGATAGTCATAAGTAAGCTTTTCACTATTTCCAGCCCTATCTTGTCCAGTATACTCTATCGTCACAAACTGTTTTTCAACATCACTGCTTCCTTCAGGATGAATCGATATAGCTTTTGCTTGTCTATAATCTACCCCTCCTTTTTTATAAACAGGAGCTAAATCAAAAACAACATCTTCCTTGCTCATACCTCCAACACCTACCCATATATTTGATGGTATCCAGTTCCATTGGGCATTTGGTGTAACAACAATAACCTCATGATTTTTACCCAACCATTTAGCTAAAAAAGTAGCGGCTGTATGACCAGAAACACCTCCACCTAATACTACTACTCTTGCCATATCTATTCTCCTTGTAAGTTTTATAAGATGATTATATCATATTATAAATTTAATTTAATATTAATCTTGTATATTATGATATCTTTTTCAAGAAGTGTGTAGATTTGTTGCATTTTTTATACTTTTATTATAAACAGAAGGAATTGTATCATAAAGACTTATGCGCCTGTTAATAAGTCTTTATGATTTTTGTATCTATAGTATAGCGTACGATACCCATAAACATGCATCTAGTGAGTTAAGTTCACTTAGTATCTTTTTGTCAATCGGCTCATCTACCAAAATAACCGCCATAGCATTGTCGTGTTTGCCACGACCTAGTCTAAAGTCTGCTATATTTATACTGTTTTTTGATAAAATTGTGGCGATACTTGCGATAACACCTGGTATGTCTCTATTTTTAAAGACAATCATTTTGCCTTTTGGTTTAAAATCGAATCCAAAACCATTTATATTGACAATTCTTTGTTCAACATCGTCAAAAACAGTTCCGCCCATAGAGGTTACACCCTTATTAGTAGTTAGTGTAATCGTCACTTTATTATGATAACTAGATGAGTTTGGAATCTCTTCAAAAGTTGTTTCTATATTTTTCTCTTTGGCAACATAGTTTGCATTTACATAGTTTATATTGTCACCGACTGACTCTTTCAGTGCTCCGACTAATGAGAAAGTAAGAAGGGATTTTGCATATTGGCTAACATCACCTTCTGCTTTTATTTTTATGGATTTTATCTGTGATCTGTTTATCTGTGCACAAAAATAGGACATTTTTTGTGTAAGTTCGAGATATGGAACTACATTTTGAGGTAAATCTTCTGCTTTGATAGGTAGATTTAGTGCATTTGCGTATGTGATTCCTCTAGCTGCATTTAGAGCACATTCGGCTGCTTGTGTTGCTATTTTTTCTTGAGATTCATATGTGTTTGCACCAAGGTGAGGCGTGACAGATATATTATCTAAGTCCAAAAGCGGGTGGTCTGTAGCTGGCTCATAGGAGAAAACATCGATACCAGCAAAAGCAATCTTACCACTTTTAATACCCTCATAAAGAGCTTTTTCATTGTATAGACTGCCTCTTGCACAGTTTATCAATCTAACTCCATCTTTCATCTTTGCTATCTCATCAAAAGAGATGATATCAGTTGTCTCTTTATTTTTTGGTGTATGGATTGTTATAAAATCACATGCTAGTATATCGTCAAAATTTTCTGTATATGTCATTCCTAAATCAGTAGCTTTTGATGGCTCGATATATGGGTCATATGCAACTATATCCATACCAAATGCTTTTGCTCTGATAGCTACACGGCTTCCAATATTTCCAAACCCTATGATACCTAGTTTTTTGCCACTAAGCTCGACACCGTACCACTTCTCTCTTTTCCACTCCCTTTGAAGTTTGAGATTATTGTTTGCATTTACAAAACTTCTAGCACAACTTAATATGTGAGCCATGGTCATCTCAACAGCGGCTATAGTATTTGCGGTCGGCACATTCATGGCTATTATCCCTCTTTTGCTACAACCATCCAAATCAACATTATCAACGCCAACACCAGCTCTTACAACTGCTTTTAGATTTTTTGCTGCCTTTAAAAATTTATCGTCTATCGCGGTTGGACTTCTAGTTATAGCTATATCAGCAACTCCCACAACATCCAACAACTCATCTTTTGATAAGCTAACAGCATCTATCACTTCGATATCTTCTTCTTTTCCTAAAAGCTCGAATCCTTTTTGGTGTATCGCATCACATATTATCACTTTTTTTACACTCATTTCCATTCCTCTACTATTTTTGAATCTATATCATACTCTTTTAATTTTTTTGTTACTTTTTTCAAAACACCATCTTTGCTGCTATTTATATAAACATTTGGGATATTTTTATCTTTTGATAAAACAAAAGGCAATTTTAAAGATGAGAGTGTTTGAATAACACAAAAAACAGAGTATCTGTCTACATTTGAAATTATTAATTTATATGATTTTACTTTTGGCGGTATATACTTATGCAAATTAATCTGCATAAAAAGCTCATTTACAGGATATTCATATCTATTTTTGCTAGATCTTGCCAATCCATCAATCCAAGAGCTATCTAGATTTTGAGTTTTTTTCTCCATTTTTAAGGGAGAGGGATACTGTTTGGTTTGCACTATTTCATCGTCGGCATAATTGAAAAAATTATATAAAATTCCAATTACGCCAACAAATAAAATCGTAAAAAAAACACCAAGTATCTTTTTTTGCATTTACTACTTCAATTGATCTTTTAAGATATCACCTAAAGTCATTTTGTCTTCTTTGTTTATCTCTTTCATAGCTTCTCTCTCTTTAAGTTTAGATAATCTTCTAATAGAGAGTCTAATTCTATTTTTCTTATCATCTATAAAAGCGATAGCAGCTTCGATATCATCTCCAACTTTAAGTTCTTCTTCATTTTGTTGATTCAAATCCTCTTTTCTAATCAAAGCATCTACATTTTCATCTAACTCAACAAAAATACCAAAATCTTTTATATCTCTGATTTTGCCTACTACTATATCTCCATTTGAGTGAGTCTTAGCATACTTTTGTATAGGACTATCTTCCAACTCTTTCTTGCTTAGAGATACTTTTTCATTAATATCATCTATCTTAACAATTTTTACCTCTATCTCATCATCACTTTTAAACAGATCTTTACATTTATTGTTTCTATCCCATGATGCATCTTCGTTGTGTAGTAAGCCCTCTATTCCACCTATTCTTATAAATGCTCCAAAGTTTGTGATAGTTGTTATCTTTCCTGTGACAACATCACCAACATGATAGTTTTTCAAAAATTCATCAAATGGTTTTGGCAATATGCTTTTGAGTGAAACCCTGAGTCTTCTATCTTCTGAATTTATCTCAATCACTTCAACATCTATCTCTTCACCCTCTTTGATATAATCTTTAGGGTGTTTTATATTTTTATCCCAAGAGATTTCAGATATATGCAAAAAGCCCTCTATATCATTGCCTAAGTCCACAAATGCTCCATAAGGCTCTATATTGCTTACCGTAACAGAGATTGTATCACCTGCCTCTAATTCACCTTTTATCTCATCCCAAGGATCAGGCATAGCTGCTTTTATAGATAGAGACAAGTGTCTCTTCTCTTTATCATATTTTATAGCTTTTACAGGAACCACTTCACCTTCACTGTATAGTGAGTTTGGATTTACTGGACCCTTGTAGCTTATCTCGCTGTAATGGACTAAACCATCAACACCGCCAACATCTACAAACATACCATAAGTAGTGATTTTTTTGATAACACCCTCTACTACTTCATCTTTTTCTATCAACTCTTGAACTATCTCTTTTTTTCTTTTTCTGTCATCGTCAAGTACTTTTTTTCTTGATACTATTATTGACTCATTGTCGTCATCTATTTTTATGATTTTTACTTTGATATTTTTGCCCATCAATGCATTCATATCTTTTACAGCTGCTTGTGAGCGTGGCAAGAAAAACTCGATACCATCACTATTTTCAACTATAAAGCCTCCTCTGTTTTTATTTACAACTTTAACTTCGAGGATACTCTCTTCATCACTTTTGTGAGCATTGATAAACTCTTTGATTTTCACTTTTTTGATAGCTTTTTTATGAGAAACGATAGGTCGTTCATTTCTGAAACCAGATATCACTACAGATATTGTATCTCCAACTTTACATGTTACATTGCCGTCTTTGTCAGTCACTTCGCTGGTATATAGTCTTCCCTCGGATTTTTTACCAACATCAACCAAGATAACATCATCTTTGATCTCTACAACAACACCATCTATTAGTGCATCTTTTTCTGTCTCTTTGAAAGACTCTTCTAGCATAGCCGCAAAATCCATCTCCTCTTGTTCATTTGCGCCTTCAGTTTGAACTGTTTCGTTCGCCTCATTCACCATTTACTTTCCCTTTTTGTTTGATTTCTTACTTGAAGTTCGATATTATACTTAAATTTTGTTTATTTTTCCAATAACCTTTTGGATAATCCAATCAGGCGTCGATGCACCAGCAGTTACACCGCATCTATTTTTATTTTTAAACCACTCATTTTTTATCTCTTTTTCACTTTCTATCAAAAAACTATCATCACAAAACTCTTTGCAAATACCATGCAACTGTTTTGTATTTGATGAATTTTTACCACCGATTACAACCATTATATCTGATCTTTTTGCGAGCTCTTTTGCTGCATCTTGATTATCAAAAGTTGCATTGCAGATAGTGTTAAAAACTCTTACTTCCTTATAGTTTGTAACTAGATAATTTGTGATTTCCAAAAACTCATCTATCTTTCTTGTCGTTTGAGAAACAACTGCGATTTTGTTTGAAAAATTGATATTTTTTACCTCATCAACACTTAAAACAACATGTGTTCTAGTTTTCGCATAGCTTGCAACTCCTTTGACTTCAGGGTGATTAACATCGCCAAAGATAACTATATCATAACCCTCTTCACTCATCTGTTCGCAAATCTGTTGTGGTTTTGTCACAAATGGGCAAGTTGCATCTACTATATTTATACCTTTTTGTTTAAGATATGCCAAATCTCCCTTGGGAATTCCATGCGTTCTAATGATAGCTTTTTTTGCATCATTGATATCATCTATGGAGTGTAATGTTTTTACATTAAAGTCACTCTTGAGTCTGTTAATCTCTTCATTGTTGTGTATCAAAGGTCCGATTGTTGAAGCATTTTTAGAGTCTTCTGCGATTTTTATGGCTCTTTTTACACCAAAACAGAACCCATAATGTTTTGCTAATTCTACACGCATCACTCCGCCTCCTTACATATCGCTATCTTTGATAAAATCGCTATAAAATTTGGAAATGATGTATCTATACAATCAATATTATTAACCTTCATGGGTGCCAGCAATCCAGCAATCGCAAAACTCATAGCGATCCTGTGATCTCCATGGCTATCTATCTGGGCACTCTTGAACTCTGACCCTTCTATCTCATATCCATCTTCAAACTCATCAACCTTTATGCCACACTTCATCAAGTTTTCAACTACAGTTGAGATTCTATCACTCTCTTTTACTCTCAACTCTTTTGCATTTTTTACTATACTTTTTCCACTTGCTACTCCAAATGCTATAGAGAGTGCTGGCAATTCATCTACCAACCAAGCTATATTTTCACTCACTTCAACACCCTTGAGTGGAGCGCTTTTTATAACAATATCTCCAACATCTTCATACTTTGAATCTCTTTTTATAAACTCAACTTTTGCTCCCATCTTAGCTAAAATTTTATATGCTTCGACTCGGGTTTTGTTTAAAAGCATATTTTTAAGTCTTATCTTTGAGTCTTTTGTAATCGCTGCTGCAACTGCGAAGAAAAAACCACTTGATGGGTCATTTGGCACCTCTATATCTAGTGGTTTTAGAGGATTTTTTAGAGGTTGAATTTTTAAGCCTCTATCATCACTTTTTATTTTAGCTCCCATAGCACTTAGCATTTTTTCGCTATGGTCACGACTAAGAAGAGGCTCTTTATAAGCAGATTCACCTCTAGCTCTAAGTGCCGCTAAAATCATAGCTGTCTTTACCTGCGCAGAGGCTATCTTACTCTCGTAGTCAAACGGCTCTAAATCACTATTTCCTCTTATGCAAAGTGGCGCAAACTCTCCACCACTTCTTCCATCTATCTTAGCCCCTATATCTCGCAGAGGATCAGCTACTCTTCTCATGGGTCTTGAGTTTAGATACTTATCTCCACTTAAAACAAAAAAGCCTTTGCAAGCTGATAAAAAACCCATAAAGAGCCTTATAGCTGTTCCAGAATTTCCACAATTCAGTATGTCCGCTGGCTCTTTTATGCTCTTTGGAGGTGTTATTTTGATGACTTCTCCATCATCTTCTATCTTAGCTCCAAGAGTCGATACGATTTCAAGAGTGCACATGGTATCTTCTGCTCTTAGATAGTTTCTTATCACCGAGCTTTTATCGCTTAGGAGTGAAAATATGGCACATCTGTGAGATATAGACTTGTCACTCGCTATATCTTCTATCTCTAAATCAAAACTACCTTCAGAAGTGACGCTAATCATACTCATCTTATATCTATATCAAACTTTTTATTAAGTGCTTCTAGTATAGTTTCCATTGCTCCTGTTACATCTTCGTCTTTTAGAGTTTTTTCGCTTGATTGGAAATGAAATTTTATGCTTAGGCTGACTCTATCTCCTAGCTCTTCACTCTTATATAAATCTGTAGCGCCAAACTTGATAAGATTTGCAATTTCAAGAGTATCTATAAAATTGCTGATTTTAGAGTATGGCATATCTTTTGGAACCAACAGACTTAAATCTCTAGAGATTGCTTGAAAACTAGAGTAGCTTTTAACGATCGTTGTCTCCCAAGGCAGTTTTGAAAAGTCCAGTTCACAAATGTATGTTTTATCTATATCAAAATCATTTTGAACATCTACATGTAGCCTTGATATTATGCCTAGCACCTCATCATCTTTTTTGATTAATGCATGCTCGTATGGGTCACATAATTTTGTTTTTACTGGCTCTACTTTTAACTCAAACTCTCCGATTGTATTTGATATCATCCTTGCAAAAGAGTAGAAATCTATCTTTTCTGGTTTACCATGATTTTCAATATTTGCATAGCCCCTGTCGCCACTAAATACAAAAGCTATATGCATCTTTTCATCTCTATATTTATCAAAAACTGTGCCTATTTCAAAAAGAGCGATACTATTTTTTCCATATTTTCTGTTTTTACTCACAGACTCTAGCATATTTGGGATGAGTGAAGACCTAAGTGTATTTAGTTCACTTGTTATCGGATTTGCTATGTCTCTATTTTTATATACTGACTCTAAACTGTACTTCTCGTGCAAAGCTCTGTCATCAAAGATAAAGTGCAGTGACTCAAAAAAGCCATTTGTTGCAGCTTTGTATCTATATGATGCTCGTTTTTTAAAATTTACATAGGCAAGATTGTGTTTTGCACTTTGAGCAAAAATAAGAGGTTTTGCTTTTATGTTGTCAATTCCTATCATCCTCACAATCTCTTCGCATATATCTTGTTTATTCAAGATATCATGTCTGTATAGTGGCACTTTGATGTTTATAGACTCTTGTTCGTGTTTAAAAACAACCTCAAAACCAAGTCCTTGAAGTATATTTATTAGTCTATTTTTTTCTACCTCTTGACCAATCATGTCATTTAGCTCTTTTATATGAACATTGACAACTACATTTTCATAATCCTGCACAACTTGCTGACTTCCCGCATATACCACTACATCACAACCATCAACCAGCAAATTTACCAAGTAATTCATGCCAAAATCCAAATCAGGCTCACTCCCACGACTAGATCTATACAGATGTCTGTCTGGCACTATCTTTTTATGTGAACTGTTTTCCATTATAACAGTTGGATGAGAGTAGTTAGCTTCTAAAATAACCCTTTTTGACTCTTTTGTTGCTTTTGATTCACTCTCTTGTGAGAGCCCTACATAAGAGACTCTTTTCTTGCCAAGAACTGCATTTAGTCCATTGTTCTGTTTTTTTGCACTAAGAGTTGCTTTGTCATCTTTTGAGCAAAATACTTTAGAATCATAAGCCCTAAGCAATACACCTGTTGAATATGTTGCATATGCAACCAATCTATCCAAATCATCATCAAAACTCTCACCAACTAGAGCCAATCTAATATCTATAAGAAGATTTGACTTTATCTGCTTATTGTCAACCGCTTTAAATATGAATGATGACTCTATTTTGTCACCACTACTAACATTTAAAACTCTTCCTATCCCTAGTTGATTCTCCTCTTCTTCTTTGATTTCTATAGGTTTTATATCTAAGCTAAAAGGTACTGAAATATCTCTAGCAACCCCATGAATACTCAAACAATCACCTCTGTTTGCTGTGAGCTCCAACTCTATAACATCATCATTTAAAAGTGGAAATTCACTCAATGGCTTGCCCACTTTAAGCTCCCCAATACTTTCATCCAAAACCATAATTCCGTCATTTATCTTTGGAAGTCCAAGTTCTGCTGAGGAGCAAATCATGCCGTTTGAAGCAACGCCTCTCAGTTTTGCCTCTTTGATTTTAAAATCACCTGGCAACACAGCTCCAACTCTTGCAACTGCAACCATTTGACCGCTAGCTACATTTTTGGCGCCGCAAACTATCTGCTCTGTTTTATCGCCCAAATCTACAATGCAAACATTTAATTTATCTGCATCTGGATGTTTTTGGCAAGAGGTTACAAGCCCTACATCTACAAGCTTGGGCATTCTTACTTTGTTAACACTATCTACTTCCAATCCAATAGAGTTTAGCTCTTTTGCTATATCATCAGTCTCTATATCTTTTATATCTATCCACTCATTTAGCCACTGTTTTGTAATAATCATCTAAATTGCTCCAATAGTCTCAAGTCTCCTTCAAATAGCGATCTCAAATCTGGTATCTTATGCAGCAGCATAGCGACTCTCTCAATCCCAAGACCAAAAGCATATCCACTCACATCTTCATATCCAACAGCCTTAAATACATTTGGATCAACCACTCCACTGCCTAAAATCTCCAACCATCCTGTGTGAGAACAGACTCGGCAACCCTTGCCTTTACAAAATATACAGCTGATATCTACCTCAGCACTAGGCTCCGTGAAAGGGAAAAAACTTGGTCTAAATCTAACAGCAACATCTCCAAACATATACTTTAAAAAATCTTCCAGTATATACTTTAAGTTTGCAAAAGAGACGACTCCAGCTTTATCTACGACCAATCCCTCTATCTGATGAAACATGGGCGTATGAGTCAAGTCATAATCTCGCCTAAAAACAGCTCCTGGAGAGATGATGCGAATTGGTGGCTTATCTTTTAGCATGGTTCGTATCTGTACGGGACTTGTGTGAGTTCGCAAAAGCATAGAGTCTGAAAAGTAGAAGGTATCTTGCATGTCACGGGCAGGATGGTATTTTGGCAGATTTAACGCCTCAAAATTATGAAAATCATCCTCTACCAAAGGTCCCTCTTCTATAGAGAAGTTCATGCTTACAAAATACTCTATCATCTTATCCATAGTCGCCATAACAGGATGAAGAGCGCCAGAAGTCGGAGTAGAGTTGAAGAGTGTTACATCAACACTACTCTCTCTCATCTCTATTTCGATTGCCTCAGACTCTAAAATCATCTTCTTATCATTTAGAAGATTTAAAAAAAGCTCCTTATCTGCATTTAGCTTCTGTGCAAAATCTTTTTTTTCACTGTTTGGCAGAGTCTTCATCTTTGCAAACTCTGCTGCAAAAAAGCCTTTTTTGCCAAACAAGGACAGTCTTAATTGTTCTAAATCT
>JALUXQ010000149.1 GCA_027013265.1 Campylobacteraceae bacterium
CCCCTACATCATAGCCGAAGAGCTTTTGGAGCAAAGTGTAAACATAGGCACATACAAAACCGCAGGAGAAAACCTACAAAAAGCCCTAAATCTGCTAAACCGAAACGGAACATTATTTAAAGACCTAAAAGTAGATGGCATAGTAGGAGAAAAAACCCTAACCGCAGTAAAAAAAATAAATCAAAGACGCTTACTAAAAGTCCTAAACGGCTTACAGTTTATGCACTATTACAACTTAGATATAAAAAACCCGGAATATGAAAAGTTTGTCGGGTGGTTTGACAGAGTTTAGGTCACACTTCCAAAAACTCTTCCCACCACTCAAGAAGTTTTCGTCGGTGTTCAAAAAAGTCCGATCTTAAGTAGGGTCTTGAGGAAGCATTGCCGACGATATGAGCAAGTTGGTTTTCTATAACCTCATATCCAAATCCATGCTCATTTTGATGTTCATAACAGATAGTAGAAAAAGATGACCTCCACCCGTGAGCAGTATGATCAACTCCGATCCTGTCATGAACTCTGTTTAAAGTATTTTCACTCATATTTTTACCGTTTTTGCCAAAAAAAACATACTCACTTTTTGCTATTTTATTTTTCTTTTTCATTTTATTTAAGATGCTTTTTGTATTTTTCGTTAAAGGAAGCCTAAAAGCTCTCTTCATTTTCATATAACCTTCAGGAAAGATTATCATACCATTTTTTATATCTACAAACTCCCACCTCAAAAACCTAACATTACCCGGACGAAGTGCAGTAAGAGCTAAAAACCGAAGTGCCAAAAAAACATTATCATCTTTTGCTTTTATGAGAGCATACATTTTTTTAACTTTATTTTCATCCACAACGGCTCGATAGTTTTTGGTTTTTTGTTTCGGGAGTATCGTTTTTATATCTATTTTTAATGCAGGGTTTGATTCAATATAATCGCTTGAGAGTGCAAAGTTAAATATCTGTTTTATGAGAGTATAGACCCTTTTAGAAGTTTCTATCTTATCTCCACCTTTTGCATTTTGAGTTTTAACATTTTTAACATTTTTGACTATATCACTTACATCTCTTTTTGTTATATCTTTTATATTCTTATTTGCTATTACAGGATAAGCATACTGCTCCATCCGCCGCCGCTGCTTTTGCACATACCCCTCAGACAAACTATTCTCTTTCGTTGCAAAAAACTCCTCAGCAACCTTTTTAAAAGAAATCTCATCCGGGATAGCTTTTTTCATTTTAGGATCATTGCCGGCAAAGATATCTTTTTTAAACTCTCTTGCGATCTCTCTTGCCTCAGCCAAAGAAAAAACACCATAATCCCCTATAGTAATAGTTTTTTCTTTCCCGGCCATTTTATACTTAAATCTAAAAACTTTTTTACCCTTGGGAGTAACATACAAAACAAGCCCACCACCGTCATGAAGCTTATAAACTTTATCTTTAGGCTTTGCTTTTCGTATCTTAACATCAGTAAGAGGTAATACCTGCCTTGCCATTCCCTTATTATTCCCTCATTTTGTTTTAATTCTATTTTTATAACATTTTATCATATTTTAAAGTAAGTAAGCTTAAAGTCCGATTTTGTGGGGTTTATTTTGCAGTATTTTAAAGTATTTTATAACACAGTGGTGGCCAGAGACGGAATCGAACCGCCGACACGGTGATTTTCAGTCACCTGCTCTACCGACTGAGCTATCTAGCCAATAATTTTAGAGTGAAATTATATCTAAAAGTTTTGAAAACTAACTTAAA
>JALUXQ010000150.1 GCA_027013265.1 Campylobacteraceae bacterium
AACTCAAAATGCAGATATAGGATTTGATTATAAATATATCTTAAACATGACAACAACAGTATCTTATATTGATGATAATTTCACATCTGGATCCACTTTTGATTTCAACACAAGTACTATGCTAAATTCAACAAATATAAAAATGTCAACATTAACTATCACCAATAATAATGATTTTAATATAACACTAAGAGCCTACTCTTCCAATATAGGTGCAAGCCAACTCTTAAGGAGGGATTTTTAATGCTTAAGAAAAAAGCATACACTATGATGGAGTTGGTTATAGTTATAGTTGTTATGGGTATAGTTGCCTCTATTGGCGCAGAAATAGTAGTAAAACTATATGATAACTACATAAAAACCAGATCCATAAATAGACTTCAATCTCAAACAGAACTTGTATTGGATCAAATAGCAAAAAGACTATCTTATCGCATTAAAGGCAGTGTTATCGCTAGAGAAACTGGAAATTTCTCCAAGTTTACAGCTCTATCTGATGCCAACTCCTCATATCAGATGATAGAGTGGATAGGAAAAGATAATGATAGTTTCAGAGGCGTGTCAAAACCAGGGTGGAGTGGATTTGTTGATTTGGATAGCAACGATACAAATAGATCCCAAATAAAAACATCAGGAAGTGAGCTAAACACTACAGATAATATAATGAAAACATTAAGCAATAACAGCGTAGCCTTAGATAGTTTAATTCTTCTCAAGGATAGACCTGCTGTCATCTTTAAAGGTAGTAATGACTACAATGTATCTCAATACGGTTGGGGTGGAATCAGAGGATTATATACATATAGAGTCACTTATGCACCTGGTGGCACAAACAATATACTTGAGCTTATAGATGCGAACAGCACTTATCCAAGTACGATTTATGAACAGTATAATCTAGCATGGAGTGCCTATGCTATAGCTCCTAAAGGATCTGCTGATGACTTTAACCTTACCCTATATTATAATTATAGACCCTGGGAGAATGAAAGGTATGACCAAAATGCAAGCACTTCTGTTCTTGTTGAGCATGTAAGCACCTTTCGATTTGTACAAATTGGAAGCACAATAAGGATAAAACTCTGCATACACGATGATAATCGCAGTGGAAATTTTGATTTTGCATTTTGCAAAGAGAGAGTGGTATTCTGATGCGAAAAGGATTTTCTCTCTTGACAGCTATTATTTTTTTGGTAATGATTGCAACTATATCAGCTATAAGTATCTCTTTTTCAACACAAACCGTAAAACAAACAACTGATATCTATCTAAAAAATCAGGCTGAACTCCTTATTAGGAGTGCTACAGAATTTGCTCTTCTTGCTATGAGTGGACATAATTATAGTAATTCTTGCTTAAACGATATCAATATGACATATAGTAATCAGTTTGACATAAATGTTAGCATCATGTATATAGGCAAAGGGCTTCCGTCAGGCTGTCAGACGCTTGATAACAATATCTCTACTGCTGACTCAAACAGAACAGTTATTATCGATACTTTTGTCTCCACAAAAGCAGATATCACAACAGAACCGATAAGACTCCACAGGAGAACCATACAAAAACCATAAATTTTCCTTTGTATTTAAGCTTCCTTTTGTTATACTTTTTTAATGGGTTTACAGCCCTAAACTTCCCTTTTTACAAGGGACAAAAGGAGATAAGATGAATTTAAGTATAGTAGGAAAACAGCTAGAGTTGACTGATGCTATCAAGAATCATATTCAAGGAGCTGCGGATTCACTCAAGAAGTATAATTTAGATATCATTTCCGTTAGATGTGTAATTTCAGCTGATGAAAAAAATGGCAAAAAAGGTTTTGGGGTGGAGTTTGCTATAAATTTAGCACACATGAATACGGTAGTCATCAAACAAAAAGACAAAGATGTATATGCTGCAGTTGATTTAGCGATTGAGAGAGCAAAAAAAGTTTTAAGAAGGCACCATGATAAAGTCACAAGCTTTAAGAAGAAAACCATCTCAATAGATGAAGGAGTGGATTTTGCGGATGATGAAATAGTGCCTATGAGACTAGAAAGCTATAAACCTATAGAGATAGATGAGGCACTTGAGGAGTTAAAAGAGAGCGACAAACAGTTCATCATCTTTCATGATAAAGAGGATAAACTCAGGATTCTCTATAAAAGAGCTGATGCAAAATTTGGTTTATACTAAACTATAACATAAAGGAGCCTATGCTCCTTTATGTTTCTCATCCACCATTCTATCTAGAAGTTCAAAAACTTTCACACTCTCTTCTTCCATTTTCTTCATCTTATTAAGATAAAAATCTGCATTCTTGTTATTGAGTCCGTTCTCCTCTATCTCTGACATACAAGGGATTACTGCATCATGCACACCGTTATGAGGCTCTTTTAACATCTTATAGGCATTTGTAAAACCAAACAACTCTTTTCCCTTAACATCATACCATTTACCAAGCCTGCAATTATGCCCATCCACAAGCAAACCTGGATCTTGTTTTGCATCCAGTATGGCTTTATATGCCTTTGTTTTGTAAATGACATGATCAATCTTAATCAGGGTTGCAAAACTTTTATCTTCAGCAAATAGTACTGCACCTGATGACTCATTTGCGTCATGATTAAATTCACGCATAGAATCACGAAAACCCTCTATAACTTCTGAAGAAGTTGAAGCGATTTCACTTATTGCATTTGTATTATTTTGGATATCTTGGGTCTCTTGCTGAAGAGTTTGGACTGTTATAGCTATCTCAGAAGTTGCCTTTTGTGTGCGCTCAGCCAATTTTCTTACCTCATCAGCCACGACTGCAAAACCTCTTCCGTGTTCTCCTGCACGGGCAGCTTCTATGGCAGCATTAAGAGCAAGTAGATTTGTCTGGTCTGCTATATCTTTTATAAGATTGACTATCGAGGTTATCTCTTCTGTTCTGGAACTTAGTGAATTTATAGACTCAGTTACACTTAAAATCAACTCTACCAAAGAGTTTAGTTTTTTAGATACTTCATCAGTGGCGCTCATACTCTCATTTGATTTTGAAGCTGTCTTTTCTGTTAGTTTGACTATCTTTTCCATAAACTCAATCACTTTGAGCATATCAGTTTGTAAAATCTTAAATGAAGCCCCTATCCCTCCATTTAATTTTCCAAATTTGTAGCTTAAAGTTGTCTTTAAATTCTCTTTACCTGCATCTAAAATACCGTCAACACCTTTGGATATCTGTTGACTTGATGCATGAAAAAGTCCTTTTAAGCCTGCTGGGTACATTTTTCTATAATCTTTACCTCTACTAGCAAATTCTACTGCAGTATTAGCATCTCTCATATATGCTTCAAGCTGATCAAGCAAATCATTGACTCCCCATGCAGTTTCTGCGAGTGGATCTGTCATATCTATGTGTATGACTCTTTCTTCCAAGTCTCCCTCTGCTGCTTTTGCAACAACTCTATTTATTTTTTGTGCTAAATCTGATTTTTTATTTTTTGAGCCAAACATAATATTATCCTTGTAGTGAGGCTATCAGCTCATCATAGCTAACGCCTTTTTCTTTTAACAAATCATTCAAAAACTTACCTGAAGCTTCCATGCCACCACTCTTTTCTAATTCAAGCATCTTAGCATACAAATCCCCACAAACTTTTATGCCCTCTTCGCTTGGTTTTCTTCTTACTGAATAGTAACCGACTATATTGCCATTTTTATCTAAGGATGCTGTAACATTTGCATAAACCCAGTAGTACCCACCATCTTTTGAGAGATTTTTCACAAAGGCAAAGATTTCCTCTTTGTTTTTTATCCTGTCCCATAAAAGCTTAAAGACGATGCGTGGCATATCAGGATGTCTTATGATGTTATGAGGTGCCCCTATGAGCTCCTCTTCACTATACTTTGCAAGCTGCATAAATATCTGATTGCAATATGTGATTTTTCCTTTTAGATCTGTTTTTGAAACGATGAAGTCATTTGGCTTCAAATCATATCTATCATTTGTAGGTTGTGGTCTTTTCATCGCAACTCCCCTTTTATAATTTTTGGTTAATTATATCTAAAAAACTCTTTGGCTTGTTTTAAAACTTCTTTGTCACTACTCACATCAAACCACTCAAAGTTTTTTCCACTTTGAAATACGCCTTTTAGCATATCTCCCCCCTCTCTATAGTGCAAATCAAGCTCTGCAATCTCAAATCCACTTGAAGTTTTACAAAAATCTTCAAGCCTTTTGCTAGTTTGTAAATTTGTATATAAAAAACAGTACCCCTTTAGCCCATTTCTGCTCACTCGCCCTCTTAGTTGATGCAGACTTGCAAGCCCCAATCGCTCAGGTGCGACTATCACGATAGTGCTCAATCTTGGAAGAGAAATTCCTACCTCTATGACAGTGGTTGAAACCAAAATATCTCCTTTTTGGCTAAACTCTTCCAACACTTTCTCTTTGTTTTTATCTTTGCCAAAAGTTACATAAACTCTTTCAAATCTATCTTCCCAAAAGCTTCGTCCCTCCTCTATAGACTGATACTCTATCACTTCACTCTCCTCTACTAGTGGATAGACGATGATAGTCTGATGCCCCTCTTCTGTCTGCTTTTTTATGTGATTAATCAACATAGAAAATTGTGATTTTTTGATGATTTTAGTCTCTATATCTTTTTTAAAGGGCAACTCTTTGATATAAGAAAAATCAACCAGCGAAGAGTGCATCATGCTAAGAGTTCTAGGGATTGGAGTAGCTGAGAATTGTAAAAAATGAGCTCTTTTATCCCCTTTTTTTGCTAAATCAGATATCTTAGCCCTCTGCTTCGTTCCAAACCTATGTTGCTCATCAACCATGACAAGATCAAACTCTGGCAAATCCCTAAAAAGCAGAGCCTGCGTGCCTATGATAAAATCATACTGAGTCAAATCATCATCTTTTTTACTGCTTTGAACAACAAAACCAACTCTTACATGTGGAGGTAAAAATCTCTTTGCTTCCTCATATATCTGCTTTGCCAAAACTGTGGTCGGCACCATCAAAACTGCTTTTTTGGGCACACTCATCATAACTGCACAGAGTATCACTATCGTCTTTCCACAACCAACATCGCCCATGACAAGTCTTCTAGCGGCAAACTCTCCTTTTAAGTCCTCTTGTATCTCTCTTATAGATTTTTCTTGGTCGCTTGTCAATTTAAAAGGCAAACTTTTGATAAAGTCTTCTATGCTATTATCTAGTCTGTTTTTAGCGATGTACTTTATCTTTTTTTTACTCAATGCCAAAAGATATGAGTAAATCTCGCAAAACTTTAGAGTCCTCAGTATATCCTCACTCTGATCCACTCCTGCGAAATTTTGTAGAAAAGATGGTGTCGGAAAGTGAAGTAGAAGCAGATTTTCTATATCATTATCATTCAAATTCTCTTCTTTTAGGTTTTGCCTATTTAGATACTTTTTTACCAAATTTTGCATAGTAGCATTTGGGATTGTCGTCTTGTACCTAGTTTTGATAACATTTATCTCTTTTAGTATCCTTGGCTGTTGGAGTTGAATATACCCCAAATTCCAGATGATTTTCCCCTTTACATATAGAGTAATTCCAGCTTTAAAGACTTTTGAGTGGTATGGGCTTGGTCTGAAAATTATAGCATTGATTTTCTCATTCCAAGTGATACAAAAAAGTTTTATAGTTAATGCTTTGGGGGTTCTATGGGTGCTTAAAACCTCAACTTCTATAGTGTTTTGCTGGTTTATCTGTGGGGTTTTTGATATAAAATTATTTTCATAAGATGAGGGAGTTAGCAGTGCTAATTCTATAAAACTGCTAACTCCTAATTTTTTAAAATACTTTGTGTCACTATTCACTTTGTCACTATTGAAAAGCTTAATTTTGTGATTTCACTATGTTTTTCTATAAAAGTATTCAAATCTTTTAGGCTCAATTTTTCGATTTTTTTCAAAACCTCTTTTGAGTGTCCTAATTTATAGCCATTGTAATACTCGAAAAAGGCACGATTTAATCTTTGTGAGAGAGTTTCATTTCTAAGTGGCTCACTACCTAATAAAAATTTCTTTGCCTGCTCCAACTCATCTGCGGTTGCTCCATTTTTAACAAACTTATCAATCACCTCTTTTACCAACTTTTCAGCTTCAAGTAAATTGTCTGTTTTGGTCTGCAAATACCCCGTAAACGAAGAGTAAGATTTGCTGATACCATTTCTTGAATAGATAGAGTAAGCCAAGCCTTTTTTAACTCTCACCTCCTCCATCAACCTGCTTCCAAAACCACTTTCACCTAGTATAAAGCTGGCAACTTTGGATTTATAGCTATCTTTTGCGCCACTTTTTACATATAGTGGCGAGCCAAAATATATATAAGCTTGCTGTGTATCTTTTTTAACTATCTTCTCTTTTTCATCACCACTTACTTCAAACTCTTTTAACTCTCTTCTTTTGCCAACTTTTAACTCTTCTAGTAGTGGGGTTATCATTTTTTTAAATTCATCCTCTTTTATATCACCGCCAACTACTATTATAAGATTGCTCAAATCCAAATGATTATCATAAAAATCTTTCACATCGCCCAAAGTGAGAGATTTTATACTCTTCTCATCTCCTGAAAATGGCTGCTCTATCGGAGTACCTTTGTATATCAATTTTTTCAGATTCACATTTGCTATATAGTCAAAATCACTTTTTTTGCTAGAGAGATAGCCCAGAGTTTGGCTCTTAACTTTTTCAAAACTCTGTGTTGTAAAGTTTGGGTCAACCAAAAGTTGTCTTAACATAGACAATCCAAAAGAGAATTGCTCTTTTAGACAAGAGAGTTCAAACACAAAAGTCTCTGTCCCAGAGTTTGCACTAAGATTTATAGCTCTTTGGTCAAGCTCACTTGAAAAACCGATTGAGCCTAGTTTTTTACTGCCCTCATTTAGCATACTAGCTGTAAATCTAGCAAGTCCTGCATGTTTCCCATCTTCTATGCTGCCACTTCTACGCACAATCAACTGTAGCGATGTGATAGGCAGATGCGAATCTTTCTCATAAATCACAGGCACTTGTACGCCTTTTACCTCAATACTACTCAAACTCTGACTCATCAAAACTCCCTCTAAAAATAATAAAACTATCACTATATATCTAAACATATTAAAACCTTTTAAAACCTTTCTAGTATATTATAAGCCGTGTCTCTTTTGGCTGGAAACTCTCCTGTGTCTCTTATGAGATTTATCATCTCAGCTTGATTCATTTTGTTTTGTGCTCCTGCGGCTGAGACTACATTTTCTTCCATCATCGTGCTTCCTAAATCATTTGCACCAAAAAGCAGAGCCAACTGTCCAACATAACTGCCTTGTGTCACCCAAGAGCTTTGTATATTTTTAAAATTATCAAGATAGAGTCTGCTCACTGCTAAGAGTCTTAAGTATCTATTTGATGACTGTTTTTTCATCTGCGGGTACTCTTGCAAAAGCTTTGTATTGGCTGATTGAAAACTCCACATTATATAAGCTCTAAAACCTCCTGTTTCGTCTTGAAGGTCTCTTATATGTTCCCAATGCTCTACTATATCCTCATCTCTCTCAACAGTTCCAAACATCATGGTAGCAGTCGATTTTATGCCCACCTTATGGGCTTGTCTGTGAACATCGATCCAATCTTTGGTATCTAGTTTTTTTGGTGCGATTATATCTCTTACTTTATCACTAAGTATCTCAGCTCCAGCTCCAGGGATGGAGAACAACCCTTTATCTTTCAGCCTTTTTAAAACTTCAGTATAAGAAATTTTGGAAATTTTGGCGATATAGTCTATCTCTATGGCAGAAAAACCATGTATCGTGATAGTCGGATAGTTTTTGCTTATCCACTCCACCAAATCTTCATACCACTCGATTTTAAGCTTTGGATGGACTCCACCTTGAAATAGTATCTGAGTACCACCAATCTCGATAAGCTCGTCTATCTTCTTCCCTATCTCTTCAAAACTAAGCACATACGCATCATCTGCGTTTACATGTCTATAAAAAGCACAAAATTTACAATCAACCCAACAGACATTTGTATAATTTATATTTCTATCCACGATAAATGTGGTGACTTTTTTGGGATGAAGCTCTCTTTTTCTTTGCGTAGCCAATCTTCCAAGCTCATTTAAATCTGCATTTTTTATCAAATCCAACGCCTCGGCGTTACTCATTCTTGACATATATATTCCTAAAATAAAATAATTTTACTATTATACAAAAAGTTGATTAAACAAAAGGAAAATAGCGAGGGTTTTACAAGATTCTTTCGTAGGGCTCAGAGCAACGGGAGGATTTGTCCCCTAAGAAAGAATCTTGCAAAGCCCTTATAGCTGACCTTATAATCCTGGTGCTTTCCACATTGAATTTGTGATGCCTTTATCTACTAACTTTAACTGCTCTTTGTATGCCTCTTGCCACTTCTGTTTTACCTTTTCGTATAGTTTTGTATTGTCCAAATTTGGCTCATATGTTTTATTCCAAACTACCAACTCTTTTGCGGCATTTTTTATATCTTTATAGACGCCAGCTCCAGCTCCCGCACTCATGGCAGCTCCAAGAGCAGTAGCCTCTGTGACTTTTGGAATTTTTATACGACATCCTGTAACATCACTTAGGATTTGACACCAAAGCTCACCCTTGCTTGCTCCACCTGCGAAGACTATCTCTTCTATTTTTACACCTGTAAATTTCTTTATTTTCTCAAGATTTATCGCTGCTATTATGCAAGCATTCTCTTGCAAACTTCTAAACATAGAGGCTTTATTGCAAACAAGTGGGTCAATAGAGAGATTTAAAAAACTAGGGCTTGCATGATACCATTTACCATACTTCATACTATCTGAAAATATAGGGATGATACCATTTGAGCCGACAGGCACTTTTCTGGCTTTTTGCTCTAAAATCTCATAAACATCTATGTTTTTCTCTTTAGCCTCTATCTTTTCCAAATCACAAAAAGCATCTCTAAACCATCTCATGACAAGTCCACTAAAAAAGGTGATACCCTCTGCTTGGGACTGCCCTTTTATCACATGTGGATTCACTCTTACTGAGATGTCTTTTGGAGGAATTGTATCTGAGGGTATGTTGACAACCTGCTGCCAAAAAGAGCCTCCCAAAATCGCGACATCTCCAAGATTGACCACTCCTAGCCCTGCACAACCCAACTGAACATCTCCGCCACCCATCACAACTTTTGTATTTTGCGAGAGATTACACTGCTTTGAAGCCTCCTTTGATACATGTCCCAAAACTTCACCAGGCTCCAAAACAGGCGGAAAAATATCCTCTTTTATACCTACTTTTTTTGCCATATCAGGTAGCCAATCTCTGTCTTTTAAAGAGAATATACCAGTAGTTCCACCATTACTAGGCTCAGAACACATCACTCCACAAAGACGAGCCAAAACCCAATCCCCTATCATGGATATCTTTGCCATCTTTTCATAGATATCTTTTGCCTCTTTTTTAAGCCACAAGATTCTAGGGAGTGCACTTAGAGCAAATGTTTGACCAGACTTTAGATAAAACTCCTCTTCAATACCTTTGAAATTTTCTTTTAAGTATCTCACCTCTTTACTAGCTCTAGCATCTACATTGGCAACGCCCCAAAGCTCTTTGCCATATTTGTCATATACAACAATTCCCTCTCTCATGCTAGTAGCACTTAGAGCCAAAATATCATTTTTATCAATACCAGCTATCTTTATAGCCTCTTTGATACACTCACGAACCAAAATCCAGTTTTTATCAAAATCAAAACTCATGCTCTCTGGAACACCCTCCTCTTCTAAGTGTGTCCACTCTCTGCTTGCCATAGAGATTTGATTGGCTTTTGTATCAAAAATTACTGCTCTAACACTTCCTGTTCCTGCATCTATCGCCATTAGGTATTTCATCTATATATCTCCTTTTCAAGAAGCAAAGCTCCTTGAAAATTCCTCTCACTAAAGCTTCGCCTTTGGCGAGAGAAATTTTCATTTTAGTTTTGCCTGTTCAAGTTCCCAATACTCCATATCGAAGCTATCTTTTTCACTTATGCTTTGGTAGCCACCGAGTTTATCTGCTCTTAAAACTGCTAGTATAGTGTGCCTAATGATATCATTTATGATATTTGCCTCTTTTTCATCTTTGCCAAATGTTACTACTCCAAAGTTTTTTATAACAGCATAATTTGGTGCAGGATTTAAACAAATTTCATCTTTTTTA
>JALUXQ010000151.1 GCA_027013265.1 Campylobacteraceae bacterium
ATTTCCTTATAACCGATAAAAATGGGCTGATCTATATAGATACTTCAAAAAGTGTACCTCTCTTGAAAGCTAAAATATTAACAAAAGACCAACCAATACTTCTGACATGTTTTGGTGGGACTGGAGCCGCAATTGATTATTTCATGTTCTACACTAATGGGTATCAAAACTTAAGAGTACATGACGAAGGCTTAAGAAGATGGAATTCGCAAAATTACCCTTTAGATATATCAGAATCAGTATATGATATGATGCAAAAATAGACATGACGGAAAATTTTTCTATCCTATCTAGTGCTATTTTATTTATGTTTGTGCTAGACCCATTTGGCAATGTGCCACTTGTTTTAAGTATATTAAAAACCGTAGATACAAAAAGGAAGAGAACTATTATTATACGAGAGATGCTTTTTGGATTGGGTATATTATCATTCTTTTTCTTTTTTGGCAAATCATTTTTAAGTATATTTCATCTTGAAACTATAGCAGTAACAATAGCAGGAGGGGTGATATTTTTCGTGATTGCCTTAAAGATGATATTTCCTAACAACGATGGAAATACAACACTTTTTGGTGTAAATGAAGAGCCTTTTATAGTGCCAATTGCTATCCCTATGATAGCAGGCCCCTCAGCCTTGGCAACACTCTTACTGATGACAAAGGCATATTCACAAGATCTTCACTGGGAACTATTTGCTTCAGTAGTTCTTGCTTGGTTTTTCTCCTCTTGTATCCTCTATATGTCTCCGATTTTGTACAAAGTTTTGAAACAAAAAGGCTTAAATGCTATGGAAAAACTGATGGGAATGCTACTTCTTATGATGTCAGTTCAAATGTTTATCAACGGAACAAGAGATCTATTTCATCTATAAACCCTCTTTTTTTCGCTCTTTTTCTATTACACTTTGTCTGGGGTAGAAAAATATCGTATCTCTAGTTACAGTTATATCTTTTTTATCATCAGTAGCATAAGCTGTTATAACTATTGGAATAGGAGTATCCCTCTCATCCGTGGATACTAGTGTTTTTGTTGTTTTCAGTATAACTACTTTTCTCTCTTTCCCTTTTTCTTTTATGACAAATGGCTTGATTGGTTTTACAATTTTAATATCTTTATTATTCACCTTAAAGTAATATTTATGACTTCTGGAATCGGTATTCTGAAACAAAAAAGTATAGATATTTTCTACACTTTTACCGCTATCTTTGATTTTATATAGCTCACTTGTTCTATTTATATTTAGAAGCATGCCCTCTTTTTCACTTCCCATGAACATAAGTCCTGCTAAAGCAAGAGTAAGTGCTATGCCATAAGCAACCGTTCTAAATCTTATATACCTAGTCTTTATGCCATGCTCTTCTTCGTTCGCACTTGTCCACTGTATAAGAGATTTCTTGCCAAACTTTGCCATAATAGGCACACAAGCATCCGCACACTCTAGACAGTTGATGCACTCTAGTTGCATCCCTTTTCTTATATCTATATGAGTTGGGCAAACTCTTACGCAAGATTCGCAACCGCTACAATCATCCTCTTCATTTGGTGGTTTGCTCCATAATTTTGTGCCATGCTCATCATATATTTTACCGCCTCTTTTTTCGCTATAAATTGGCAAAATTGTATCTTCGTCAAACATAACAGATTGAACTCTAGCATAAGGACATATATAAATACAAAAATTTTCTTTAAGCATAATAACATCATATATCAGAAATAGTGTCATTCCAACCAGAAAACCAA
>JALUXQ010000152.1 GCA_027013265.1 Campylobacteraceae bacterium
AATTTGGATTCATCTCAGGAGTTCCTCCTGTAAATTCTACAGTTTTTACATCTAAGTTTTTGATTTTTTGAATTATCTTTTCGCTAGTTTTTGCATCCATATTTTTGATGCCCTTTGGACTAGCCCCAACATGGCAATGGCTACACATTTGGTTGCACCTATCGCCTATATTTATCTGGATTAAATCAAATTTATCTTTTAATAACTCTTTTGTATCCCAGAAATTACTCATGTATATATCCTCTTTTACAAAATATGGTAGTATTATATAGATAAAGTGTTTATATTTTGTTTATTAGCCCACCAAATAGGGGGGCAAGAAGGAGGGTATGGTTGGAAATATCAATTATAATACCAGTTTATAAAGAGAAAAAAATAGATCTTTTTTTAAAAACTATTGTAAACAATAAAACACTGCAAAATTATGAGATTATAGTAGTTGATGGAGATGGAACTTCTGGTATAGATACTATACCGGTAAAAAATATAACTAAAATAAAATCAAAAAAGGGAAGGGCGAAGCAGATGAATGAGGGGGTAAGATATGCTAACTATGATATATTACTTTTTTTGCATGCTGATACAGTTTTGCCAAATTTTGCACTAAAAAGTATAAATGAAGCACTGAGAAACGATATAAATGCAGGTGCATTTGATTTGAGCTTTAATACAAACAGGAAATCCTTAAAATTTATAGCCTTTGTTGCTAGTTTTCGCTCTCGCCTAACTAGACTTCCTTATGGCGACCAAGCAATTTTTATAAAAAAAGAAACTTTTAACAAGATAGGTGGCTATGAGGATATAGATTTAATGGAAGATATAAATTTAATGCAAAAATTAAAAAAACAAAACCATAAGATCAAAATTTTAAAACAAAAAGTGATAACAAGTTCAAGAAAATATGAAAAGAACGGTTTAATCTATAACACTCTTAGAAACTTGATACTTTTAAGCTTGTATATTTTAGGAGTGAACCCCAATAAATTAGCTAGATTTTATACCTAAAAGAGTTAAAAATCTAATTGGTTTTGAACTCTTTTAAAAAACTTCTGATTCTTCTTGCATTTGCACCGCGATCAATTCTTCCTATGCGTGAACGAGAGCGTACATCGACTATAGCACCACCATTATTTGGGGTTATTCTTATCACTACTTCATCTTTGAAACCATATAACAAAGAAGTAGCTACAGCTTCGATACGACCCTCTTCTTTATCGGTTCCTACTATCTTCCAGCCCTTGTCTTTTACTATTTTTAATGCTTTGGTAAATGCTACTTTTGTAGGTATGGAAAGCTTTAATGACTTTAAATCAGGGTATCCTGCTTTTTGAATTTTTGCTACTTTTGAACCTGGATATTCAGTAGGATTTGGTACATCCCAAAAAACTGGTGGATTTATAGTATCGGTTGATATGTCATTTATAGGAGGATAGATTTTTGCACTATATTGAAATAAAAAATAGGATGTCATTATGGGAAAACTAAGTAGTATCCCAAGAATTCCTAAGCCAATGCCTCTAAATCTTCCATGTTTTTTTGTCTTAAGTATGCCTATAAGACAGAGTAAGAATGCAATACTTGAAACAAATGTAGCCCAGCCAAGTATATCAAAAGCCTGTATTTGTCTCCACCATTTCATACGATAGCCGATAATCGAAATTGAAGCAATCACAATGGCTACTATACCAAGAAAAAGTCCTAGTTGATTTAGTGGATGTATTTGTTTGTTTGCTTTGATACCCATAAAGTTCCTTTTATTTGGTAGAATTTATAACATATTTGCTGATTTTATGTTTAAATGGAATCAGTAACATTCCAAGAAGATGGTTTGTCTCTTTTTGTCTTCTTATCGTTTTTATGCCAATTGTCATATTAATTTGACCAGCTCTTACTTTGGCTCTGTAAGTTCCAAAAAGTCTATCCCAAATAGAGAGATTAAAACCAAAGTTACTATTTGTTTCATCTTCTTCTACGGAATGATGAACTCTGTGCATATCTGGAGTAACTATAAAATAACGCAAGAACCTATCTAGTGCTTTTGGCAAACCTACATTTCCATGGTTAAACATGGCCATGGCATTTAGTATAATCTCAAACAGTATCACAGCGATAACAGCAGGTCCTAAAAGCATAATTGCAGTAAATTTTATAAACATAGAAAAGATGATTTCAAAAGTATGAAATCTCGCTCCCGTTGTCACATCATAATCTAAATCAGCATGATGAACTCTATGAAATCTCCAAAAAAGAGGTACAGCATGTACCATAACATGTTGCAAATAAATTGTAAAATCTAGCACAACTATAAAAACTAAAATATTTACAGTTTTTGGTACACTATAGTAGTTTAAAATTCCCCAGCCTTGTTTTTGAGCCAACAAAGCCACACCTGTTGTCGTTATAGGCAAAATTAGACGCAAAACAAAGCCATTTAGTATAATTAAACCAAGATTGTTAACCCACCTTGAAGTCTTTGAAATAGTCGCAACTCTCCTTGGCTTAAGCGTCTCCCAAACACCCATAACTATTAGCATACCAAAGAAAAAACCAAATCTAATCATACTCTCTTTTTCTACTATAAATAGTGTTAAATCCATCTGCATAACCTTTCTATCTCTGATATATATACCTATTTCGCTTAATTGCTAAATAACTCATGAGATTATACACTTTTAAGTCTATTTTGTCAAGAATATATTTAGTTGGCGGAGTAATACAATAAAAATTTAATTTTAAAGTAATATTTAGTATAATACCGCAAAAAATAAGAGGTGATAAAATGTCAACATATGTATTTGGGCATACCAATCCTGACTCCGATTCTATTGTTGGGGCTATTTCCCTGTCGTATCTAAAAAATCAATTAAAAGAGGATTGCGTAGCAGCTAGGCAAGGTGAAATTTCTCCTGAAACCAAGTTTATTCTAAACAAGTTTGGTGGAAAATTACCACTCCTTAAAACCTCTTACGCAGGTGAAAAAGTTTATGTTGTGGATACCACAGATTTAGCGATTTTACCTAATGATATACTTGAAGCTACTGTTTTGGGAGTAGTTGATCATCATAAATTAGGAGATTTAACGACTTCTACTCCACTTGAGTGCTGGATAAGACCAGTTGGTTGCTCAAACACTATTGTAAAAGGGATGTATGACTACTATAATGTCAAGATTCCAAAAGATATAGCTGGCATGATGATGTGTGCAATATTAAGTGATACAGTTATATTTAAATCACCAACTTGCACTAAGAGTGATGTAGAAGCAGTTAAAGAGTTAGCGAAAATTGCAGGCGTTGAAGATTTTAAAGCACTTGGGATGGAGATGTTCTTAGTTAAATCAGCTGTCGAAGGAGCAAGTGCAAAAGATCTTGTCAAAAGAGACTATAAAGAGTTCGTCATGGGGGATAGTAGAGTTGGAGTTGGTCAGCTTGAAGTTGTTGATTTAACTGTTTTTAATGATAAAAAAGAGATGCTTTTTGAGGAGATGAACAGGGTGAAAAAGGATGGTGCACTCCATAGTATCATAGTTCTTCTAACTGATATCATGACCGAGGGTTCACAGCTTTTGGTAGTGAGTGATGATGAAAGCAAAGTAGAAAAAGCATTTGGTAAAACATTAGAAAATCATGAAGTATGGCTAGATGGAGTTTTGAGCCGTAAAAAACAGGTTATTCCTTTTTTGCAACCACTATTTTAAATCGTAAAAAAATAAAGGTGTTTACTGTAATGGCTAAAAAAACAGATAACTTGTGGTTTAAAGATGGACGATAGATACAATGAACTAACAAAAGAGGAAGAGTATATCATAGAGCATAAAGGAACAGAAGCACCATATAGTGGTATTTATAATGATTTTTATGAAAAAGGAGTCTTTGTATGCAAAAGATGCGATACTCCTTTGTATGATAGTGCTGATAAATTTGACTCAGGTTGTGGATGGCCAAGCTTCGATGATGAGATTCCAAATGCAGTGAAGAGAAATATAGACAAAGATGGTAGAAGAGTAGAGATAGTTTGTGCAAATTGTGGTGCTCACTTAGGGCATGTTTTTGAGGGTGAAAAAATCACAGCCAAAGATACAAGACATTGTGTAAACTCACTTAGTATCAAATTTAAACCAAAAGATGATGATGACAAAGAGTCGTTTGCATATTTTGCAGGAGGATGTTTTTGGGGAGTTGAGTACTATTTCAGTAAAACAAAAGGTGTGATTGAAGCGATATCTGGATTTATGGGAGGAGAGTTGAAAAATCCAACTTATCAAGATATCTGTTATAGAGATACTGGACATCTTGAAGTCGTACAGGTAAAATATGACAAAAAAGAGGTTAGTTATGAAGAGTTAGCAAAGCTCTTTTTTGAGATACACAATCCTGAACAAAAAGATGGACAAGGACCCGATATCGGCTCTCAATACCTATCGGCTGTTTTTGTTTTAAATCAAAAGGAGAGGAAAATTATCGAAGACTTGATAGGTCAGTTAAAATCAAAAGGATATAAAATAGCCACAAAGATACTCGATAAACAAGAGTTTTATGAGGCCGAATCGTATCATCAGCACTACTATGAAAAAGTCGGAAAAACTCCATATTGTCACTCATATCACAAGAGGTTTAACTAAATACAGCAACTTTTAATATCTTAGTTGGCGGAATAACAACACTCTTTAATCTTCTTTATAAAATTTTTTAGATAAAATACTCCCTACTTATGCAATGAAGGAATTTTATGAGCGCTATAAATGGAAAAGTATGGAAATTTGGAGATAATATAGACACAGATTTGATAATCGCTGCTAGATATCTAAACACTTCTGACCCAAAAGAGTTGGCAAGTCATGTCATGGAAGATGCAGACCCAGAATTTTTAAACAAGCTAAGAGAAGGCGATGTGATAGTAGCTGGTGAAAACTTTGGATGTGGAAGTAGCCGTGAACACGCACCAATAGCCTTGAAAGCTGCAGGAATTAGTGCAGTTATCGCTAAAAGTTTTGCTAGGATATTCTATAGAAATGCTTTTAATATGGGACTTCCTATATTTGAATTACCACAAAGTGATGAGATAAAAGAGGGTGATGTTGTAGAGGTAAATATGGAAAATGGTGAAATCAAAAACGAAAATAAAATATATAAATTTACCCCGATTCCACCATTTATGCAAGAGCTTATAGCAAGCGGTGGGTTGATAAATTTCGCCAAAGAAGAGATTGCAAGGAAAAATGCATGAAATCGTACGAAATAGCTGTGATAAAAGGCGATGGAATAGGACCTGAAATCGTAGATGAAGCGGTAAAAGTTTTGGACGCTGTTAGTGAAAAAGAGGGGTTTAGGCTAAATTACAAAGAGTATTTGATGGGCGGATGTGCTTATGAAGCAGTTGGCACTCCTATCCCAGATATTACTATAGAGGGGTGCAGAGTAAGCGATGCAGTTCTTTTTGGCTCAATTGGTGGCTATAAATGGGATAATCTACCAAGGGAGATGAAGCCAGAGAGTGGGTTGTTAAAGTTAAGAAAAGAGCTTGGACTCTTTGCAAATCTTAGACCAGTATCTGTTTTTGATGAATTAGTAGAGGCAAGCAGTATGAAGCCTGAAGTTGTAAAGGGTGTAGATTTGCTTGTTGTAAGAGAGCTTACTGGTGGGATTTATTTTGGAGAGCCACGAGTTAATGATGGACAAAAAGCTTACAATACGATGTTTTACACAAAAGATGAAATCACAAGAATAGCAAAAATCGCATTTGATTCAGCTATGAAGAGAAGAAAAAAACTCTGCTCAGTGGATAAAGCAAATGTTTTAGAAGTTAGTCGCTTGTGGAGAGCAACAGTTGATGAGATGGCAGTCCATTACCCTGAGGTTGAAGTCTCTCACATGTTTGTAGATAATGCTGCTATGCAATTAGTGCGAGACCCAAAACAGTTTGATGTCATACTTACGGGCAATATATTTGGTGATATTTTAAGTGATGAAGCTAGCATGATGACTGGTTCTATAGGTCTTTTACCTTCCTCTTCTATAGGTGGCATAGTCGGTTTGTATGAGCCTATTCACGGTTCTGCTCCAGATATAGCAGGGCAAGGAGTCGCAAATCCACTAGCTACAATCCTCAGTGCATCCATGATGCTTAGATACTCTTTGGGACAAGAGAGGGCGGCTGATATCATAGATGGTGCGATTAAAAGTGTGCTAAAAGATGGCTATAGAACACCTGATTTGGCAAATTATCATGCAAAAGAGGTTTGCTCAACCAAGCAGATAGGTTTGGTCATAGTAGATAGGATAAAGAGGGTATAAGAGTGGTAAAAACGTTAACCTTAGCTTCTGTTTATGAACTTCAAGGCTTGAAAGAAGATGCACTTGAAATATACAAGGATATACTAAAAGATGATCCTAAAAACAAAGAGGCAAGAGTTGCTTTGCGAAGACTTAGCGGTATCCGCAAGAAGTACTCAGGAGTTGATGAGCAGATGAAAAAATTTTTTGTAAATATGAAGAGCGATGTAGAGTTTGCAGAATTTGAAAGATGGTTGGTAAAACTTTGATGGGCAAAGGTGAACGATGGAACTAAAAGATATGATTATCTCGACACTAGCTGAGCTAGAAGAGGTCGAAGAGATAAAAACAACAGAACAAAATGAACAAGAAACAGTCCAAAGAAATGTGGCTGCAAAATCAATGGAGATAGACAATATAAGCAGCAGTGAAAAACAGTTTTATGAAAATATAAGGGAGAGAATCTTAGTTCTTTTTGAGGGCTTTCAATCCCCAAACAACAAAAATATAGAGGCAAAAATCGACTTAACTCTCAATTTTTTAGAGTATTTACTAGCAACTATAGATGAGCGACTGGAGAGCTTAAACAGAACAGAAAAATGAACCTACCTAAAATCCTGCCTCCTCATCTGATACCACAATTTAAAAAAATACAAAAGTTTTTATCAAGATACACAAAACGAGCTTATCTTGTCGGTGGTGGTGTGAGGGATATCGTCATGAAACACCCTGTTAAAGATTTGGATATAGAGGTTTACGATATAGATGATGTAAGATTTGATAAATTGATGAAAAAGTTAGGGGCAAAAGGTGTTGGCAAAACCTTTTTTGTCTATAAATATGGCAATATCGATATTTCATTGCCACGAATTGAGAAAAAAAGTGGTGTTGGCCATAAAGCTTTTGAGGTAAAACTTTGCCAAGATGAAAAAGAGGCATCGAAGAGGCGAGATTTTAGTATGAATGCCATGATGCTCAATATCTTTAATTATGAGCTTTTTGATTTTCACGGTGGACTTCATAGTATAAAAGATAAAACTATCAGTATGATTGATGAAAAAAGTTTCAAAGAAGATAGCTTAAGGGTGCTAAGAGCTATACAATTCAGTGCTAGATTTGGTTTTAAAATCGATAAAAAAACTCTTGTGGTTATGGATACAATTTCGCTAGAAGATTTAAGTAAAACTCGTATTTTTTGGGAATTCGAAAAAATGTTTGGTGCTAAAAATCTACATTTTGGTCTCTACTACATGTTTGTTTTGCATATATTTGAAAAGATTTTTGAAATCAAATCAGAAGAGAGACTTTTTTGCAAGAGTGCGATGGAGTTAAAAAAAGGTTGTGCAGCTTTTGAAAATGAGCTCTATCCTTACTATTTTTTATATATTGTTGCAAATATTACAGGTTGGAATATAGACAAAATTTTAAAAAAGATAGAAGCACCAAAAAGCTATGAAAGAGCATTTAAAAATCAGCCGTTTTATGATAGAGATATAAGCGATAAAGAGTTAAAAATTATAGCTATAGATACGCCGATTTGCAGATGGCTTGGAAATTATAAAAGAGGTATAAAACAAAGGGCAAAAGAGATGGATATCTGGCATGAAGTTTTTGATGGCGAGGTTAGTGTTAGTGATGTAATCGCAGATGGATTTATTAAAGAAGAGATAAAAAAAGAGTTAAGAAGAAGAAAATTAAAGGCGATAGATGTATAAATATGTATTAAAAATAAAGTGTTCGGATTCAAAAGGGTTGATATATAAGATTTCAAATGTTTTGTATAAAAATGATTTAAATATTGAAAAAAATAGTGAATATGTTGATAATGAAAACAAAAAGTTCTTCTTTAGAGCGAGGCTTGATGGTACAATTGATACAAATAAAATCAAACATGAACTTCAACTTGAAATGCCAAAAGATGCCAAAATCACACTTACTAAAAAGGTTAAAAAGCAGATTGTTGTACTAGCTACCAAAGAGGCACACTGTCTAGGCGATATCCTCTTAAAACACGATAGCGGTGAGTTAAATGCAGATATCCTTTGTGTTATGTCAAACTATGATGAATTGCGTACTCTTTGTGAGAGGTTTGGTGTCACTTATCACTTTGTTTCAAGCGATAATCTCGAAAGAACACTGCATGAAAAGAGAGTTCTTGAAGTTTTAGATAACTACAATATTGATTTTTTAGTATTAGCAAAATATATGAGGATTTTATCAGAAGATTTTGTGAGTAGGTTTGAGCAAAAAATTATAAACATTCACCACTCATTTTTACCAGCATTTATAGGAGCAAACCCTTATAAACAAGCGCATAAAAGAGGCGTTAAAATCATCGGTGCAACTGCTCATTTTGTCAATAATAACTTAGATGAGGGACCTATAATCGCTCAAGATGTCATCGGAGTAAATCATGAACAAAGTTGGAGAGATATGCAAAAAGCTGGCAGAAATGTGGAAAAAACAGTTTTATCAAATGCACTAGATTTGGTTTTTGATGATAGAATTTTTGTACACTTAAATAAAACGATAATATTCTGATGTTTAATATAGTATTGGTGCACCCTCAAATACCGCAAAATACAGGTAGTATTGGTAGAATTTGTGTAAATACAGACTCAAAACTGCATATCATAAAGCCCACATGTTTTGAGATAAATGATAAAAGTGTGAAGAGAGCAGGATTGGATTATTGGGATTTGCTCGATATTACTATTTGGGAAGATTTAGATGAGTTTTTAGACGCAAATATGCAAAGTATAGATAGATTTTTCTTTTCAACCACAAAAAGCAAAAAGCCATACTTTGATGCAGAGTTTAGAGATGGTGATTTTATCTTTTTTGGTGGCGAGTCAACTGGATTGCCTATGGATTTGATGCAAAAAAGATGGGAAAATGCCGTGAATATCCCCATGGGAAAAAATGGAAGAAGCCTAAATCTCTCTGTTGCTGTTGGAATAGTTTTGTATGATGCGATAAGGCAAAATTTTGGGAGCTTAGAGGCATTTGAAAATATTTGACATAGCCTTTATAGGAGCTGGGGCTAGCTCCTTGATGGCGACTGCTTTTTTGAAAGATAAGAATATAGCACTTATAGAGAGCTCATCTAAAATCGCACCAAAAATCAGGATTTCTGGTGGTGGACGATGTAACTTTACCAATAAATTTGTTAGTAGCGATAATTATGCAGGTGATAAGAGTCTTATAGATAAAACTTTTGAAAGATTTGGACAAAAAGAGTTGTTGGCATTTTTTGAAGAGCACAATTTAAAATATGAACTAAGAGCAAGTGGAAAGTATTTTTGTAAAAATAGTTCAAATGACATCATAGATATTTTTACAAAGTTTATAAAACCTTGCGTACTTTTTTTAAACCACAAAGTGAGTAGAGTTGAATTTAAAGACGATTTTATCATAAAAACCGACAAGCAAACTATAAGAGCCAAAAAACTTGTCATTGCAAGCGGAGGGCTTAGTTTTAAGAGTTTGGGAGCAAGTGATATAGGGTATGTTGTAGCTAAAGAGTTTGGACACAATATCGTAAATCCTGCTCCTGCTTTAGTTGGTTTTACTCTCCAAAAAGAGCAATTTTGGATGAAAAACCTTAGCGGGATATCCTTTGGTGTTAGCCTACATGTGGGTGAAAAATGCATCAACGAAGATATGCTGTTTACTCATAAAGGAGTCAGTGGACCTAGTGTATTGTCAGCATCTTTGTATTGGAAAAAGGGTTTGA
>JALUXQ010000153.1 GCA_027013265.1 Campylobacteraceae bacterium
GATGGCACTAAATCTACAAACATCATTTTTGACTCCACCATTTGGGTTTTCACTCTTTTATCTAAAGGGTGTTGCACCTCCTAATATACAGACGACAGATATATATAAAGGGGTTATACCGTTTATACTGATACAAGTTTTAGTGCTACTCTCTGTCGTATTTTTCCCACATTTTTATGGGTTTAAGTAGTGAAAAAAATAGCAATAATTGGTAAACCAAATGTAGGTAAAAGTTCACTTTTTAACAGAATCGTAAAGCAAAGAATCGCTATAACATCAGATTTTAGTGGAACAACAAGAGATATCAAAGAGCAAGAAGTCGAGATTTTTGAAAAGCCTTGCAAGATTTTAGATACTGGCGGATTAGATGATAGGGATGAGCTCTTTGAAAATGTTCGCATCAAGTCCATTGAGGCTAGTGAAATTGCTGATATTATCATAATGATGGTAGATGGCAAGATGCTTCCAAGCAATGAGGATAAGAAGATTTTTTATTCACTTCAATCTCAAAACAAACCGATTGCTTTGGTTATAAACAAGATAGACAATGACAAAGAGATGGAAAATGCATGGGAATTTGACGAATTTGGAGCCCAAAATGTTTTTCCTATATCGGTCTCTCACAACCGTGGAGTTACGAAACTTCTACAATGGATATCTTCATATTTACCACAAAATGAGCTAAAACTTGTTATGGAAGAGGAGGATGAGTTTGATTTGAATGACTTCATAGCTCCGCAGTTAGAGCAAGAGAGTGAAGCTGAAACAAATGAGATAAATGTTGCAATTATTGGTAGAGTAAATGTTGGGAAAAGTTCACTCTTGAACTCCCTAGTTGGAGAAAACAGAGCAGTAGTGAGCTCAATCGCAGGAACTACGATAGATCCTGTCGACGAAAATATCACATATAAAGATAGGATTATAAACTTTGTAGATACGGCAGGAGTGAGAAGAAGAAGTAAAATAGAAGGCATAGAAAAGTACGCTCTTATGCGAACAAATGACATGTTAGAGGCTGCCGATATAGCTCTGTTGATTTTAGACTCTAGCGAACCATTTAAGGAGCTAGATGAGAGAATCGCAAATCTAGCCGATAAAAATTCTCTTGGGGTCATTATCGTTCTAAACAAATGGGACAAGAGACTAGAGAGCTACAAAGAGAGCATAGATGAGATAAGAGATAGATTTAAATTTTTGGCATTTGCCCCTATCATCACAGTCTCAGCCCTATCAAAGCAGAGAGTTCACAAAATAAAAGATTTAATACTTAGTGTTTATGAAAACTATAAAAGAAGGATACCAACTTCAAAATTAAACGAGCTCATCAAAAAAGCGACTGTAAGGCATCAGCTACCAGCTGACAAAACAAAAAGAGTAAAGATATATTTTGCTACGCAGTATGACACAAAGCCACCTAAAATAGCTTTAGTTATGAATAGGCCAAAAGCACTGCACTTTAGTTACAAAAGATACCTTACAAATAAACTAAGAGAAGAGTTTGAGCTAGAGGGAACTCCAGTTTTAATCTACCCAAGAGCTAAAGGTGAAAAAGATGAAAGCCAAGGCGAATAACAATATTGTTCTTATTGGGTTTATGGGTGTTGGAAAAGGCACAGTTGCCAGAGAATTAAGTAAGCAAAGCAAGCTTTTTGCTATAGATTGTGATGATTTGATAGAGAGTAAAGAGAATAGAAAAATAGGTAAAATATTTGATGAAGATGGGGAAAAATATTTTAGAGATTTAGAGAAACATACAGCAAAATGGCTAGAGAAAAATGTAAAAAATACAATAATCTCAACAGGCGGTGGCTTCTACAAAGTCAAAAATTTGCAAAAAATAGGCACCATAATATATCTGCAATCATCTTTTGACGCGATTTTTGAGAGAATATTACACCATCCAAATGCCAAGCAAAAACTTGCAAAAAGACCACTTTTAAAAGATTTAAAAAAAGCCCAGACTATTTTCAGCGAGAGAATAAAGTCGTACAAAGAGTGTGCGGATATAGTTATAAATGTAGAAAACAAAACTCCAAGCGATATAGCAAAAGAGATATTAAAACACTTTTAGATATAATCTTCTAAAAATCAATAGGAATTTTAATGAGAGTTTTAACTGGCATTCAGCCCTCTGGCGCCTTGCATATCGGAAATTATTTTGGCGCAATAAAGCAAATGAAAGATCTACAAAACAGTAGTGATCTTTTTATATTTATTGCAAACTACCATGCACTTACTTCATCTAAAGAGAGTGGGGCACTAAAAGCAAATACACTAGATGCTGCTATCAATTTTTTATCTTTGGGAATCGATCCAAACAAAAGTACATTTTGGCTCCAATCCGATGTCAAAGAGGTGCTTGAGTTGTATTGGGTACTTTCATCTTTCACACCTATGGGACTGCTAGAGAGAGCTCACAGCTACAAAGACAAAGTAGCAAAAGGGATTTCGGCAAATCATGCCCTCTTCTCTTATCCAGTTCTTATGGCAGCAGATATACTCCTATATGACTCGCAAATTGTACCTGTTGGAAAAGACCAAATCCAACATGTAGAGATAACAAGAGACATAGCTATAAAATTTAATAATATTTTTGGCGATATACTTACAATACCAGAGTTTAAAGTTGATGAAAATGTAGCCACCGTTCCAGGACTTGATGGTGCTAAGATGAGTAAGAGTTATGGAAACACTATAGATATATTTTGTTCGCAAAAAGAGTTAAAAAAGGCAACAGGCAAGATAGTCACTGACTCTACACCACTAGAAGAGCCAAAATATTATGAAGATTGCAATGTTTTTGCACTTGCAAAACTCTTTTTAGATGAAGATGGTATTGAAGAGCTAAAAGAGAGATACAAAAGAGGTGGTGAGGGATATGGACACTTTAAAATATACCTAAAAGAGCTCATATGGGACTATTTTGAGCCAGCAAGACAAAAGAGAGAGTACCTTCTAAAGCATAGTGACGAAGTCAGAGACATACTGCGAGATGGTGCTAAAAAAGCGAGAGTTATAGCAGTCGAAAAGATGGAAATAATAAAAGATAAAGTTGGAATTTTATGTTAGATACAAAACTGATACAAAACGATTTTGAAATCGTTTGTGAAAAACTAAGAAAGAAAAAAGTGGGTGAAGAGATTATAGAAAATCTACGCACCATTTCACTTGAATTAAAAAGCAACAGAGCCCTGCTTGAACCACTTCAAGCCGAACAAAATGCAAGTAGTAAACTTTTTGGAGCGTGGGCAAAAGAGGGAAAAGATATAAATGAGTTAAAAGCAAAACTTAGCGCAAACAAACAAAAGATATCTGAATTAACTAAGATTGTAAAAAATTTAGAGGAAAAACTCTCAAACATCGCTTTGGGCATACCAAATTTGCCAGATATTGATGTGCCAAATGGCGAAGATGAAAATGACAATGTAGAGATAAAAAAGGTATTAACACCGCCAACATTTGATTTTACTCCAAAAGAGCATTGGGAGATAAGTGATAATTTGATAGATTTTGAACGAGGTGTAAAGCTTTCAAAAAGCAGGTTTTCTGTTCTTAAAAACAGAGCTGCAAAGCTAGAGAGAGCCCTTATCAACTATATGCTAGACTTCAATACCAAAAGAGGTTTTAGCGAAGTTGCCGTCCCATACATCGTAAATCGAGAGACACTAACGGGAACAGGACAACTTCCAAAATTTGAAGATGACCTCTTTAAGATAGAGGGCGAAGAGCTTTTTCTCATCCCGACTGCAGAAGTACCTGTCACAAATCTTTTTAGAGATGAAATCATTACCGAAACAGAACTTCCAATTAAGATGACTTCATACACGGCCTGTTTTAGAAAAGAGGCAGGAAGTGCAGGAAGAGATACTAGGGGTATGATACGACAACATCAATTTGACAAGGTTGAACTTGTTTGCATAGCAAAACCAGATCAAAGCGATAGGGTTTTTGACGAGATGGTAGAGTGCGCTAGTGATTTATTGACCTCACTCGGACTTGCACACAGACACTTGATGCTTTGCGGCGGAGACTTGGGATTTGGTGCAGCAAAGACTATAGATCTTGAAGTTTGGTTTCCAGGACAAAACAGATACAGAGAGATAAGCTCCATATCAAATACGAGAGATTTTCAAGCAAGACGGGCTAAAATAAGATATAAAGATGGCAAAAAAAACAGACTAGTAAATACACTAAACGGCTCCTCCTTGGCAGTCGGAAGGACTATGATTGCTATCATGGAAAATTATCAGAGGGCTGATGGAAGTTTTAATATACCAGAAGTTTTGAAAAACTATATGTAAAAAGGTAAAAAGTGGCAGATGAACTAGAAGAAGAGGTAGTAATTCTTGAGCCAGAGGGCGAATCAAAAGAGCCAGATGCAAAAGAGGATACCTCTCCTACAACTGAAGATGAAACAAAAAAAGGCATAAACAAGAAATTACTGTTTATCATCATATCTGTTTTTTCACTTCTACTCATCATAATCATCGTCACTATCGTCATACTAAAAACAAAAAATAGTGAAAAGCCAAAGCCAGTAAATACCAAAGAGATAGTTCAAAAACTCATAAAAAAAGAGAGAGTAAGCCCTTTTTCTCCATCAAAAATCGACAAGATGATACAAAAGGCAAATCTCCTTTATGAGCAAGGTGAAAAACCAAAAGCACTAAAGATATATGGAGAGATAGCTACATTTAACGAAGCACTATCTTACTACAATATCGGTGTAGCAAAGATGAAAGAGAAAAATTATGCTGAAGCGATAGATGCCTTTAAAAAAGCTATCAAAAATCGACAGCAAAAGTGTATCAGCTCTATAAATGCTGCTGTCAGTGCCCTGAATCTCGGTAAAAGTGACCTCTTTAAATACTATCTTGATTTAGCATATGCTTATCTGCCCGATGATACAAATTTGCCACTGTACTCTTATGAAATGAGTCTCATAAATTACTATAAGAATTTTTACTATGAAGCTCTTTCATCACTAGAGCACCCTAACAAAAACTTCAATATCAATGCACAAAGATACATATCTTCAAAGATTTTGGCATATATTGGTAACAACAAAGAGGCGATTGATATGCTTCTTAAGATAAATTCTGTTGATACAAATTTTCCATTAGGATTGCTCTATGCGCGGATACAAGAGTATGCAATAGCCAAAAAATATCTCCAAAAAGCACAATCATTCACAGATGAGCCTGTAAAAGTAAAGATGGCTCTTGCTTTAGTCGAAAATAAACTTGGAAACTTAAAAGAGAGTGCAACGCTCATGGTTGATGCGACAAAACTAAATGAGAAAAAAGCGCTTCTATCATACCCCATAAAGACCATACTAAAACAGTCTCTTTTTAATATAAATATAGCCCAAAAAGAGTTTGTCAAAAATCTCTATTTTAATGATGAAAATGTATATGGTTTGATTTTTTATTTTGCACCGTATAAAGTTTTTAATGCAAATCAAAGCGTAGAGTATATAAGAAAGGGTGGTATGAACCTTTTTCTTGGCAAACTTAGTCCAGCACTAAACTACCTAAAAGAGAGCTCTTCTATATCAAAAGTCAATATAAGCATAGCCAAAGGGATAAAAAAAGCTCTTGCAAATCATGTTTTTCAAGCAAATAAGATTTTCAAGTCTTTAGTCGAAGACTATCCTTCTCACTCTATATTGCACTATAATTTAGCTCTTACTTATGCTCAACTTGGCGATTATAAAGAAGCATATAGAAACTTCTCTATCAGTTATCACTTAGATAATACAAACTATCTTGCTGGTGTATTTTCTATATTTGCGGCAAAACTAATCAAAAAAGATGTTTTAAAACTGATGGAGGATGTAAAATCAAGTATCTCTATGGATAAAAATATCCCAGATACAAACCTCTACATGTCACTCATAAATTTAAGTGAAAACAATCAATTTTCACTCTCAAGATGGATAGAAGAGGATAAAAAAAACAATCCATTAAACTTGGTATTTGATGTGATAATTTCACAAAAGATATCAAATCAAAAATACTTCAGAGCTAAATCAACGCTCCTGCAAGCTCTCTTGCCAAAAGATTTGATGAGCAATATCATCTACTTTAACATGAAAAATGGACAAGAGGGCATAAAAGAGTATGCAAAAAACATACAACTGAGTTTCAAAGATAACAAGCTTGATTTTAGCAGTTTCTACTATGGAGCAAAAATTGCAAGAGTACAATATACAAAACTGCTGCAAATCTCTGGATTGTTATACCTTGAGAGAGATAGACTGAAAAATAGGCTACCTCTAGAGACCGCTGATCCAATGGCTCTAACCTATACACTAGCATACCTTGATATATATACAAATAATTTTGAAGAGTCATATGTGCTATACAATAAACTCATAGATGATTTTAACCGAAAAGACTCCAGAACAATTTTCTTAGCAGCCACGGCAGCTATTGGTGCTAAACACACAGACAATGCGATAGCTCTACTAGAATTATCAAAAATAATAGACAAAACAAACGATGAAAGCAGATATGCTCTGGGGCTTCTGTACCAAGAGATAAAAAACTTTGAAGGTGCAGTTATACAGTATAAAAAAATTGGTGACAGTGGTTTTAAATCTAAATATTTTAGTTTTAAAGTAATAAACTAAGATAATTTAAACAACATAACTCCTCTTTTATTGATATTTTTTAACCCCTCTTTCCGTAGACACATAGCTATTTAATGCACCGATATATGCCTTGGCCGTTGCTTGCATAGTATCTACGCTGAGTCCATGCCCCATGATAGCTGGCTTACTCTCATCAAATACAACTTTTACCACGACTCGCGCCAAGGCATCTTTTCCTTGTGTTACAGAGTCCACTTTGTACTCTTTTAGTTTTCCACTAACACCACAAACTCTGTCTATCACCTTAAATATAGCATCCATCGTGCCATTACCTATGGCAGCATCAGTTATATCTTTTCCATCAATTCTAACTGTAACTGCGGCACTTGGAACTCCACCAGGGTTACAGTCAGATAGTTGCAAAGTGACCAATTTGTAAACCTCAGAAATCTTCGTGATTTCAGCAGCGACCAATGCCCTTATATCATCATCAAAGATCTCTTTTTTGGCATCAGCTAAAATCTTAAATCTTGCAAATGCCTTTTTAATCTCTTCCTCTTTTATATTAAAGCCCAAAGCCTTTAATTTTTCACTAAAAGCATGACGACCAGAGTGTTTACCCATGACCAATGAATTTTTATCAAGCCCTATATCTTTTGCACTCATGATTTCATAAGTTTGAGCATTTTTCAAGATGCCATCTTGGTGTATTCCGCTCTCGTGTGCAAATGCGTTTTTGCCAACAATCGCCTTATTTGGTTGTGGCTCGATACCTGTTATGGTAGAGACCAATCTGCTAGTTGGATATATCTCTTTTATATTTATACCCGTGCTATACTCACCAAAGATATCTTTTCTAGTTTTCAAAATCATAGCGATCTCTTCAAGAGCTGCATTTCCTGCTCTCTCGCCTAATCCATTTATAGTGCACTCGATTTGTCTTGCTCCATTTTGTATGCACGCGATTGAGCTAGCAGTTGCTAAGCCTAAGTCGTTGTGACAATGCACCGAAAGTATAGCTCGTTCACCCACACTCTCGTGCAATGTTTTGATGATAGCTCCCATCTCACTTGGCATTCTGTATCCGACAGTATCCGGTATATTCAGAGTGCTGGCTCCTGCTTCTATCACGGCATCTAGTATCTCTTTTAAAAAACCGACATCACTTCTACCTGCATCTTCACAGCTAAACTCTACATCATCACAAAATGTCTTGGCATAAGTCACAGCGTTAACCGCCTTTTTTATCACCTCATTTGGAGTCATCTTTAACTTATACTCCATGTGAATCGGACTTGTAGCTATAAAGGTGTGGATTCTTCTTCTATTTGCCTTTGCTATCGCTTCTCCTGCAGCCTTTATATCGCTGTCTAGTGCTCTTGAAAGAGAGCAAACCGTAGAGTTTTTGACCTGCTCACTGATTTTTGCAATCGCATCAAAATCACCTGGACTTGCAGCTGCAAAACCAGCCTCTATAACATCAACTCCAAGTTTTTCTAACTGTAAAGCTATCTGTATCTTCTCTCCTGTGTTCATCGAAGCTCCAGGACTCTGCTCACCATCTCTTAATGTTGTATCAAATATTATTATATTATTATTCATTTTGTTTTCCTTATTCTATTGTTTGTTTAATTTATGGTTAAAAAGTTTTTTATGAAAGAGTGAGTAAGTTTTGCAGGAGGGCGTTTTTTGTCTCTATTTTGGGTAAAAATTTGATTGACTTGGCTATGCCTATATCGACACTATTCATAACAACTCCTTTAAGATTTTCAACATTGTACTAATTTTTTCGATATTTAGCAAGTGTAAAGTTATAAACTCCCCTACCAAAACCATAAAATAGGTATGTTGTTATGATTATCGTCACGCTTTCAACTGGAAATATATAGACCAAAGAGAAAACCAAGATGAGATAGATAAGAACTTTTAAAATATTTGGTTTCTCCAAATCAATCTTTTTGAAACTCGGATACCTAATATTGCTAACCATCAAAAAAGACAAAACCGCAATACCAACCAATATAATAAAATCATATCTTTGAAAAAAACTATACTTTTCATGGACCAAAATCCACATAGCAAGCGCAACTGCTGCAGTAGGGATTGGGACGCCTATAAAGACCGATGGTTCACTGACGCCAACCATGACATTAAATCTTGCGAGTCTTATCGCACCAAATACAACATACATGGCTGTCAAAAGTGAGCCAACTTTGCCATAGTGAATACCGACACTATAGTAAAACAGTATAGCAGGAGCCACGCCAAAAGCAACAATATCTGCCAAAGAGTCAAACTCTGCTCCAAATTTACTTGTGGTTTTTGTAAGCCTTGCAACTCTTCCATCAAGTCCATCAAAAACTAAAGAGAGTAGTATGAAGATGGCGGCTTTCTCAAAATCACCTTTGGTTGAAGAGAGGATACTGATGACTCCCACAAAAATACTTGCTGCTGTAAAAAGATTTGGAATTATATATATAAGATGTAGTTTCTTGTTGCTATTTATCACTATTTAACTCATAAGAGAAGTAGCCTAAAACAGACTCACCGCCACGAATATTATCGTTGATTCCCACTTTAATTCTTGTATTAATTGGCAATAATAGTTCAACACTTCCATCTAGTAAAATCCCAAATCTTTGAGCAAATTTCAGTGGTCCAACACTCTTAAAAAGTTCTATCTTTTTATTATAAAATCCTGTTTTTAAGATTAACACTATCGTGGTAAAATTTGATTTTAGCGTTAAAACTGCTCTCTCGTTTAACAATTTTGAGAGTTTATCCTCACAATTCAAAAAAAGCCCATGCACTCTTTTGGTACTTAAAATTGTCGCAGATATTGGCGACCTGAGGAGCGAAACATCAAATATATTTTTTCTAATTTCTAGCTTTAAATACTCTGATCCGTCTGATAAAATCACTTTTGAAATATCTTTGACTTTCCCATCAATTGGTGACAGAAGTGCCATATTATCATCTTCTGCTGGTATCCTTTCAAAATTTCTAAAAAGAAAAAGAGAGCCCAAAAAAAGAAGAAAAAAGAGCCAAGGGATAAAATCCAACAGATACGATACAAAAAACAGCAAAAGATAAAAACCCACAAAAAACCAGCCCTCTTTGGCTATGAGTTCTGTTGTTGTGTGTGAACGAAGCATCTTAGCTCTCATCCTCTTTTGACTCTTCATTTCTCATAAGGCTTGGCATATCAAACTCTTCTTCAAATGCTTTTATTATCTCTCTTAATTTATCTCCATTTATCGTCTCGTACTCACGCAATTCAACCACGATTCTCTCTATACATTCAGAGTATGTCTCTAGCCTCTCTTTTACAGCTTCATATCTCTCATTTAGCATGGATTTTACATATGAGTCTAGATTTTCAGCCATCTTTTCACT
>JALUXQ010000154.1 GCA_027013265.1 Campylobacteraceae bacterium
TCTCACCCCTGCAACCCTTCTTTAGGTTGTACTCTAGGTTTGAGTAGTTGCAGATAACAGGCATGGCTCTTTGTACAATCTCTTGGCTTATCAAACTTCTGCCCATATTTGTATGCAATATTACCCCTGTTGCATTTATAAGTGGTTTTAGTGATGGGGCAAAAACTTTTTTATACGCCGTATCTATCTCTTTAATCAATTTTTTATACTCAACTCCCTCTACATTGCTAGACAAAATCTCTGCCCTTAGTTCTTTTATCTTCTGTTTTGTGATTTTTGCGAGAAGCTTTTGGTTATAGCCCCTAAAAGACTCGCTTTGCAAAATCTTATCTATCTTTGGTATCTCTCTTAGTTTATGGTGCATCTATGTATCCTTTGTTTGAGCTTATTTCTATGTCGACTAATTATAGGGTTATTGGAGGTACCTTATGCAACATAAAGTCAGCAGTTATCTCTTTTTGGACTTAAGATTTCTCTTTCTTTTTGCATGTCTCTTTTCTGTCTTAACCGAGCGTATCCAAAGCCAATTTACACCGTAATAAACACTAATAGAGACAAAAATAGCATAAAACAGCGTGCCTGCATATAGTGGAATAAAGATATTGCCTAGATTACTCTCAAACCAGTGTATATTGAGCTCAACTCTCAAATGCGGCATACCTAGCATAAAAGTGCCTGTCAAATACTCCATATAGTACATAAAAGGCATAGTTATAGGATTACTAAGCCACACCATACTTATAGCAATAGGAACATTAAACCTAGCTATCGGAGTCATCGCAAGAACAGCCAACATCTGAAATGGCATAGGTATGAAGCCCCAAAAAATACCAACCAACAAACCTCTTATTATCGCTTTTCTATTAATCGAAAGATACTCTCTTGGTATGTTGTATTTTTTTATAAATGCATCTAATTTTGTCTTCTTGCCACTCTTTTTAAATAATTTTCTTATCATGATGATAGTATAACAAATTTAACTAAATACTAGCAAAATTAATCTGAACTTTACACTTATAGTTATATAATCTCTTCATGTGTTCTAAACTAAAGTTATAGGTTTATACATAGTAAAGGTAAAAATTGAGAAAATTAAACAATGATGCAAAACTAACAAAGTTTGTAAAAGCTGCAGGCTGAGCCGCCAAACTAGCTCCGGGTGAGTTGACAAAAGCGCTTGGTGGACTGGATTGTAGTGATAAAAATATTTTAGTAGGCTTAGATAGTAGTGATGACGCAGCTGTGTACAAGGTTGATGATGACAATGCTCTTGTACAAACAGTCGATATCATAACTCCTGTTGTTGATGACCCTTATCTATATGGACAGATAGCGGCTGCAAACTCCTTAAGTGATATTTTTGCTATGGGCGCGAAGGTAGCGACAGCCATGAATGTCGTTGGTTTTGATGGCTGCAACCACCCAAAAGAGGTTCTAAAAGAGATCCTAGAGGGCGGACAAAACAAGGTTAAAGAGTGTGGGGGCGTTATCGTCGGAGGTCATACCATAGAGACTCCAGAGATGCTTTATGGGCTTAGTGTGAGTGGTTTTGTACATCCCAAAAAGATATATCGAAACAATACACCAAAAATCGGCGATGTTTTGATACTCACAAAACCTCTTGGCATGGGAGTTTTGACAACAGCTATAAAGGCTGATATGGTTGATGTTAAAACCATAAACAAGGTAGCCTCGATACTAAGTGAATTAAACTACAAGCCATCAAACATCATGAAGAGGTACAGCGTAAGTGCCTGTACTGATGTGACGGGTTTCGGTTTGGCTGGACATGCATATGAGATGAGTGATGATAAAATAACTATAAAGTTTGATTTTAACTCTATCCCAATCCTCCAAGAGGCATTTGATTTGGCAGATATGGGAATTATCCCAGCTGGAACTTACAACAATAAATCTTACCTAAAAGAGAAGGTAAAGATAAAAAAAGAGTATGAATACGAGATATTTTTTTATGATGCACAAACCTCAGGCGGACTACTTATCGCTGTCTCTCAAAAAGATGCTGATGCCCTACTGCATGAACTAAAAGAAGAAGGCTATAAGTACAGCTCTATAATAGCTCAAATCTGCGAAAAAGAGGAGAAGGCTCTAGTCATATAGATGAAATTCAGTGGATTTAAAAAAGAGGGGATTAGATTTTTAGAGGATTTAAAAAACAACAATTCAAAAGAGTGGTTTGAGCTTCATAAATATATTTGGCAAAAAAATATACTAGAGCCAAACATTGCCTTTGTGCAAGATATGGGTGAAACACTTCAAATACTTGTTCCCACCATAAACGCTCTTCCAAAAGTTGGCGGCTCTTTGTTTCGCATATATAGAGATATTCGTTTTAGCAAAGACAAGACTCCCATGAAGAGCAAAATCGGGCTACTCTTTTGGCAAGGAAAATCTCACAGAATGCAAAGTAGTAGTTTTTATATGCACTATGATGAGCATGAGTATTTTATATCAGCTGGCATCAGAGCTTTTAAGCCTCCTTTGCTTAAAACATACAGAGAGTACATACAGAATGAAGAAAATAGAAGAAAACTGCACTTTATACTTCAAGATTTAATTTCCAAAGGTTACAGCCTGCCTACTCCAAAGTATAAAAGAGTTCCAAAGGACTTTGATAAAGATGATGATTTTATATACCTGACACTCTACGGAGCGATGTTTGCTTATAAAATCTTCAAGATGGATGAACTTTTTTTTAGTGTAGAGTTTTTAGATTTTGCTTTTGATATATATACAGATTTAAAAGATTTACAGCAATGGGTTTATGAGATGGAAAGATATATCCATAAAAAAGGAGACAATTAAATGAACGATATGGGTGAACCGCGTATAAAAATAGTTGCTATGCCAAAAGATACAAATCCATCAGGAAATATCTTTGGTGGCTGGATTATGTCAAACATAGATATAGCAGGTGCCATAGCCACTAGAGACTTGCCCATCATAAGAGTAGTAACCGTGAAGGTCAACTCTATGGAGTTTCGTGAACCGATATATGTTGGAGATGTTGTCAGCTTTTATGCAAAAGTTGTAAAAGTCGGAAACACATCTATAAAAGTAAGTATTGAGGTCAATGCCGAACGCTTATATGAGGGCAAAAGACGATGTGTACATGTGACAAGTGCAAGCATCACATATGTTTCGGTTGATGCTGATGGAAAAAAGATACCAGTCGAATGCAGTGAAAACTATCTCATCGCTCTAGGAATAACAAACAGTGAATCATGAATCATACGATATAGTCATAATAGGTGGCGGTGCCACAGGAGCAGGAGTTGCATTAGATGCTACTCTTAGAGGGTTTAAATGCCTGGTTTTAGAGAAAAATGATTTTAGTGAGGGCACTAGCAGTAGAAGTACAAAACTAGTTCACGGTGGTGTAAGGTACCTTGAAACTGCAATTAAAAAGCTGGATATCAATCAGTTTAATCTAGTAAAAGAGGGTTTAAAAGAGAGGTATAGACTTTTAAAAAATGCCCCTTTTCTAGCTCACCCTATCACTCTAGTAACCCCTCTGTACAAATGGTATGAGATACCTTATATATATGCTGGACTGGCTCTATATGATATAATATCAGGAAAAAGAAGACTTGGGAAAAGCACGATAGTTGGCAAAAGTGAGATTTTAAAAATTTTTCCATCAGTCAAAAAAGAGGGTTTAAAGGGTGGCGTGAGATATTTTGATGGAGCATTTAATGACGCGAGGATGGCTTTAACACTACTACAAACTGCTAGAGAGAAAGATTGTGTCGTCAGAAATTATAATGAAGTCACAGATTTTATCTATACAGACGATAAAGTCACAGGAGCCCAAGTCAAAGATAAAATCACAAATCAAACATATAGCGTAAAAACAAAATTTGCCATAAATGCAACAGGGGTATTTTGTGACTCAATAAGAAAACTAGATGATGAAAATGCAGAAGATATAATCGAGCCGAGTTCTGGCATACATATCGTTTTAGATAAAAAATTCTTACCAAACAATGAAGGCTTGATGATACCAAAAACCGAAGACGGCAGAGTCTTGTTTATGCTCCCTTGGATGGATAAATGCTTGGTGGGCACAACTGATGAAGAGTCAATCCCACAAGATCATCCAAAAGTGGATGATAAAGATATAGAGTATCTTTTGAGACACGCTAGAAAATACTTTAGCATAGATATAAAAAAAAGCGACATACTCTCTTCATGGTGCGGACTTCGACCTTTGGTATCACTAAAACATGTAGATAACACAAAAGGGTTAGTGCGAGAACACTATATACAAAAATCAAAATCAAATCTAGTCACCATAGCTGGTGGAAAATGGACATCATATAGAAAGATGGCAGAAGATACTGTTGATTTTGTTCAAAAGCTCTCAGGCAGGCAAAATCTACACACTTGTTGTACAAAAGATTACAAATTGTTTGGAAATAGAGAAAATATAGAAACTGTTAAAGAAAAATTGGGTAAATTAGGGCTAGAGATTGAGGAAAGTGAGTATTTACTGAAAACTTATGGCTCTAACGCAATTGTTGTTACAGATTTTATAAAGAGATATGGGGATAAAAAAATCCACAAAAACTATCCGACTTTAGAGGCTGAACTATACTACTGTGTAGAGCATGAGTTCGTCAAGAATCCACTTGACTTTTTAGTTCGTCGTGTAGGTTTGGGACTCATAGATATAGATGCAGCAAAAGAGTCTTTGAGGAGAGTTACATCTATATTAAAAGAGTTACTTGGTTGGAGTGATGAGATGCGTGAGCGCAAAGTCGAAGAGGCATCCAAGCTTCTAAATGAGGGTATATAGAACAATTTTGTAACTATACTGTTATACTGTTGTTGTATAATTCCTGCTTAGAGCTAAAGCTCAAAAATCTATTAGGAGAAAATATGAAAAAATTAGCTATTTCATCTGTTGCAATCGCAACATTGTTAGCTGGAAGTCTGTATGCTGGCAACGGTACACTTAGGCTAATAACTTGGAAAGGGTATGCTCCAAAGGCACTTGTTAAAAAGTTTGAAAAAGAGACGGGCATAAAGGTTAAGGTAACTTACAGTAACAACGAAGAGATGATTGCGAAGCTTAGAGCTACAAGAGGTGGCGGATTTGATTTAGCACAACCTAGTGTCGATAGAATCAGTTTTGTACAGAAAAAGTTTCATATCTATCATGCGATTGATTATAGCAAAGTAAATACAGATCAAATTACAGCTGCCATGGTTAAGGCTGCTAAAAAAATTAGTGGAGTTGATGGCAAAGTCTATTCTGTTCCATTTATCTATGGAACCACAGGAATGATCGTAAACAAAAAGTTAGCTCCAGGAGCTAATGACTGGTCTGATCTTTGGAATCCAAAATACGCAGGTAAAATTTCTTATAGATTAAAGAGACCTATTCTTATAGGTGCAGCTTTTGGAATGGGTTATGATCCTTTTGCACTATATAGCGATAAAGCAGCTTACAAGAAACTTATAGACAAAGTTACAAAAAAACTAATCGAGTCTAAAAAATATGTAAAAACTTATTGGACAAGTGGAGACACACAAAAAGGTCTTGTTCAAAGTGGCGATGTTGTGGTTGAATCTGGCTGGGATGCGATAGGCTGGCAAGCTCATAATAAAAATCCAAATATTGACTTTATTTGCCCAAAAAGTGGAGCACTTGGTTGGATAGATACTTTTGCAATTCCTGCAAAATCTAAAAATATCGAAGCTGCGTATAAGTGGATAAACTTTATTTTACAACCTAAAAATGCTGCATATGTTACAAATAAAAGTAGCTATATGACTGTCTCTAAAGATGCTTCAAAATATCTTGACGCCAAGATTAAAGCTAATTTTAGCAGGTCATACTCAAAAGCAGATATTAATAACATCAAATGGTATGATGCTCTTCCTTCAGGGTTTGCCACTATCGAAGCAAAAGCACTAGACAAAATAAAAGCTGCACAATAATATATAAACAGTACAATCAATACACTAGAGGTAAAACCTCTAGTGTATATAATAAAAAACTTTGTATTGAGTTTTTTATTATATGAAGGGGATTTAGCGTGAATAAAATATTAGAAATAAAAAATCTTACAAAAGAATTTAAAGGATTTACGGCTGTTAAAAATGTAAGTTTTAATGTTGACGAAGGTGGATTTTTCTCAATTCTTGGACCTTCAGGTTGTGGAAAAACTACACTCCTTAGAATGATTTCAGGATTTATACAAGAGAGTGGGGGAGAGATATTTATTCGAGGTAAATTAATGAGAGGGATTCCGCCAGAGAAGAGACCAGTAAATATAGTATTTCAAAGTCTAGCACTCTTTCCTATGATGAATGTAAGAGAAAATGTAGCTTTTGGACTCAAAAGACAAAAATTAAAAAAATCAGAGATAGATGACAAAGTATCCGATATGCTAGCTCGTGTCAGCCTGCAAGGTTTTGAAAAGAAAAAAGTAACAGAGCTATCAGGCGGACAGAGACAAAGGGTAGCAATAGCGAGATCTTTAGTCATGAAGCCTTCGATTTTACTACTTGACGAGCCTTTGGGAGCACTTGATAGAAAACTTAGAGAGCACATGAAGATTGAACTCAAACTTCTTCAAAAAGAGCTTGGAACAACATTTATATATATCACACACGACCAATCAGAAGCACTTGTCATGAGTGATAAAGTGGCTGTTATGAATAAAGGTCGATTTGAGCAGATAGATACTCCAAGAAATCTATATAAAAATCCAGCAACTGCTTTTGTCGCTGGGTTTGTTGGCGAGAGCAACAGACTTGAACTAAAGAGCAAAGATGGTGATTTTATCACCACCAAAGATGGATGGAAGCTTAAAAGACCAGGCTTAGACTTTACTCCAGAAGTTCTATATATTCGCCCTGAAGCATTTATCCTGACTCCAGCGAAAAACTTGGACAACATAAGTAGGTTTGAAGTTAAAATAAAGACAATTTTGTTTGATGGTTCAAATACAAAAGTTGCAGCAATTGAAAGCAGTAGTGGAGCAGAAGTATTGATTTCTCTTCCTCAAAATGCAAGATTTGAGAATTTAAAAGAGGGTGACACAGTTGAGGTCGGCATAAATTACGAAAATCTAAAATGCTATTAAGGGTGTTATAATGGAGAATAAAAAGGGTTTTAATATAACATTTTATCTTTTGATACTACCTGTACTTTTATGGCTTATTGTCTTGATTGTATTGCCGCATTTGGATCTACTTATAAGCTCTTTTCAAGGAGACAGTGATGCTGGCGGAAAAGTCTTTACACTTGAACACTATATGGCATTTTTCCAATCAAAAATATATTGGCTGACATTCATCAATACTGCTGCTTATGCCATAGGTATCACCATACTAGCATTTATAGTTACATTTCCCGTAGCCTTTTATCTAACAAAGGTTATATCTAAAAAATATGCCAGCTTTTTAGCACTTCTACTTCTTATACCTTTGTGGGTGGGAGAACTTGTCACCGTATATGGATGGATGATTATTTTAGGTGATCACGGTGTCATAAATGAGTTTCTCTTATCTATAGGTTTAATTGATAAGCCCATAGATATGCTCTATACAAACTTTAGCATGACTATAGGCTTGCTCTATATCTCTATGCTTTTTATGGTAGTGCCCATTATGTCTACACTAGAGAGTCTGGATGATTCGCTTATAGAAGCTGCCAGTGATTTAGGGGCATCAAAATGGACGATTTTTACAAAAATCATAATCCCCTACTCCATGCCTGGCATCACTTCGGGCGGAATCATAGTATTTATGCTCGTTATTGGCGACTATGTTGCGCCAGATATCTTGGGTGGCAAAAGCTCTCTTTGGTTTACAGAACAGATATATAATGAGTTTCTATCCACATTTAACTGGGGTGAGGGAGCAGCATTTGGATTTCTACTACTTATGATATCCTCTAGTATCATTTGGTTGGCGTTAAAGCTAACTGGTCAAAAACTTGAAAGGGTTGGATCATGATTCGCTCACTACCAAACTCACCAGTATATAAATATACTTATAGATTTTATGTTATATGTTTTTTCATCTTTTTAGTTTTACCGCTTATTGCTATCGCAGTACTAGCATTTAACGACTCAAGTTCAGTTGCTCTGCCATGGAGGGGTTTTACACTAGATTGGTTTTTTGCCA
>JALUXQ010000155.1 GCA_027013265.1 Campylobacteraceae bacterium
GATGAAAGAACAGGATTGTTATGCGATGAAGGTCTTATCCAAAGCGTTTTTATAAGCATAAAAACAGCCTTTTATGTTGCAACCATATCTACTATTGTAGGTGTTGCCGCAGCACTTCTTTTTGAAGAGGAAAAATTTAGATTCAAAGGGCTATTGTACTTCTTGGCTTTGAGCCCTCTTGTGATTCCTGGGGTAATTTTGGGTATATCCATACTTCTTTCATCTACGATGGCAGGCAGTTATCTTGAGCAGCATTTCGGTTGGGAAATTGATTTTTTAAGTCCAAGTTTTTGGCTTGTTGTCTTAGGACAATTTTCGTTTGGAGCAACTTATGTGATGCTTTTGGTTGGTGCTAGATTGAAAAAATTTGATAGAACTCTTGAAGAGGCGGCTCTTAGTCTAAAAGCCACAAGACTGCAATCCATATGGTATGTGACTATTCCATTTTTAAGACCAGCTATCATAGGGGCTTTTGTTGTGGCATTTTTAATCAGTTTTTCAAACTTCAATACGACTATATTTTTGATAGGATCAGACCCTACTCTGCCAGTTGATTTGTATTCAAGGATTAAATTTAGCTCAACGCCAGTGCTCAACGCAGTCTCTTTTTTGATAGTTGTATTTATCACTGTAACAGCACTCATATCTCTGTTTATAAATAGAGAGAAAAAGTGATGAAGAGGTAGAATTGAAGTTTATACATATCAGCGATACTCACCTGATTGGAGATGAGTATCGCTCTCTATATGGAATAGACCCTGAATTTAGACTCAAAAAAGCATTTCAAAGCATAGACAGATGGCACAAAGATGCAAGTTTTATAGTGATAACTGGCGACTTAAGCAATGATGGATCAAGCAGTTCATACGAGAAACTAAAAGCGATCATAAGAAACAGCACTCTTCCTGTATATCTTATCTTAGGAAACCATGATATAAGAGATAATTTCAAGCGATTTTTTCCGCAATATGCTAGTTATAAATTTGTACAATACTCTCAAAAAACAGAAGATAGAGTTTTTCTTTTTCTCGATAGTGTTGTAGAACATAGCCCATATGGAAAACTGTGTGAAGAGAGACTCTCATGGCTTAAAAACCAACTCGATACATACAAAAAAGAGTCTATATATATCTTCATGCACCACCACCCTATATCTTGTGGACTTTACGAGATGGATAATGTTGGGAATTTCAAAACAAAAGATAGATTTTGGGATTTGTTAAAAAAACACAAAAACATCAAGCATATATCTTTTGGACATATCCATCGTATAATGCACTCTTGCAGGAACAACATCTCTCTACACTCCACAAGAGGCACAGCTTTTCAAGTTGCATTCAGAACTGACTGCAAAGAGGAGTATCTAACAAATGAAGAAAACCCAACCTACGCGATTATCGATATAGACAAAAATGATAACACAAGAGTGCACCATCACGAATTCATGAATGAAGACAGGATCTATGCAGGAGAGTGTTGATTTAAAATAGACACTTTGTATCTTTAATGTATATATCCAAACATTAAGACCCAAAATGTATCCTTTAACCGTAATTATGCAAGTAAAATATTAAATTTTAAACAATATAAGAAGATTTTTAAATAAAATTTATAAAAATACCATAAAAATGATACAAAGAAACAGGTATTTTAATATTGAAAATCATATCCAAAGGTGATATAATGTCTACTAATAAATAGTTAAACTACAAAAGGAACATAATTGAGCAACACAAACCAATGGAATGCAGACAAGTATAAAAAACATGCTGATTTTGTA
>JALUXQ010000156.1 GCA_027013265.1 Campylobacteraceae bacterium
AGCTCTTAAATCGTGGCAAGATGGATATAGACAATGTTTCACTTGTAGTCAAAAAGATTATTGATGAGATAAGAGATAGTGGAAACATCGCTCTTAAGAAGCATATAGAAAAATTTGATAAGTGGACACCAAAAGATGATGAAAGTTTGCAAATATCCACAAAAGATATGGAGAAAGCATATGACAGTTTGGATAAAGAGCTAAAAGATGCACTAAATCTAGCTTTTAACAGGATCAAAAATTATCACGAAAAATTATTGCCAAAAACATGGATGCAAGAGGATGAAACAGGCTCAATTTTGGGTCAAAAGATAACCCCAGTCGAAAGAGCAGGGCTTTATATACCAGGTGGCAAGGCAGCATATCCAAGCTCGCTTTTGATGAATGCCATCCCAGCTATCGTAGCAGGGGTTGAGGAGATTGTAGTATGCACTCCCGCTCCAAATGGTGAGTTAAACTCTCTGCTTTTGGCTGCTTTGCATCTTTGTGGCATAAAAAAAGCTTACAAGATAGGCGGAGCTAGTGCGATAGCGGCTATGTCGTATGGAACACAAACTATACCAAAGGTGGATGTTGTGACGGGTCCTGGTAACATATTTGTAGCGACCGCCAAAAAACTTGTCTATGGAGAAGTAAATATAGATATGATAGCAGGTCCAAGCGAGATAGGAATCTTAGCTGATAGCAGTAGCGATGCAAAACTTTTGGCGATAGATTTACTCTCTCAAGCAGAACATGATGAGATGGCAAGCTCCATTCTTATCACGACAGATAAGGAGCTAGCAAATAAGACCCAAAAAGAGATAGAAAAGTGGCTAAAAACTCTAAAAAGAGAAGAGATAGCAAGAGCCTCTATAGAAAAAAGAGGTGCTATCATCATCGCAAAAGATATGCATGAAGCAGTTGATTTGATGAATCAAATCGCACCAGAGCATTTAGAGGTGATGTGTGAAAATGCTATAGACTTTTTACCTAGTATTAAACACGCTGGAGCTATATTTTTAGGAAGTTATACACCTGAGCCCATAGGTGACTATATCGCGGGACCAAATCATACACTCCCAACTGGTGGGACTGCGAAGTTTTATTCTCCACTTAGTGTTGATAATTTTATCAAAAAATCATCAATTATCAGCATGAGTCAGCAAGGCATAAGAGAGATAGGGCGAGAGTGTGAACTGTTAGCCAAAACAGAAGGATTAACAGCCCACGCAGCCTCAGTAAAAGAGAGAATGTAGGTTTTCCTACTTCTCTAAAAGTTTCTCTATTTTACCTAGTATCAGGTTTGCATGGACTTTAAGGTCGTAGTATTCACCCATATATGAGAGTGGGATTTTGGTCTCTTTTTGTATATCTTTAAGTACCTCCATTAGCTCGTTTTTTATCTCTAGCAATTCATTTTTATCGCTAGTGTTTAGTCTAGAGTCTATAACATGCAGTATCTTATACCATTTATAAACTTTTGATCTGACTCTCCATCTATACAGAGGTAATGCACCTTTTATAAGTGGAAAGAGCAGGGTTAGAAGTGGTATAATCATGATGATTAGTCTATCCATCGTACTTGCTATCCAAAAAGGAAAAATCTTTTCCAAAAAGCCATCACCTTTTATGAGGTAGTTTTTTGCATCACTGCTCATTGGAATTTGAGTGTATTTATATGTTGGAAATTGATTTTGTGATGAAAAAATCGACGCAGGTGAGTGCACTTTTTTAGCAGCTTTTATGAGTAACTTTATCAAATCAGGATGTAGAGTTTTTACAGCTACCAAAGTCGCAGTCGTGCCTATCAAAACTGTATCTTTGTTTGGTATGTTCTTTTCTAAATCTATAACACCTTCGCCAAGCATCAAAGGAGATAAATAGGAGAATCTTTTGCTATAAGCTTTTGCTCTTTTGAAGCTAAAGAGTTCTAGATTTTTATCACTAAGCATATCTTTTATCTTTTGAGAATTTGCAGAAATAACACTAAAGTATGCATCAATCGTGCCATTTTTTAGTGCGTCTTTTGGATTTTGGTTGTTTAAGCCTACAAACTTTGTATTGGTTTTGTCTATATTATTCTCTTTTAATAGCACTAGTGCCAAAGCTTTTGTTCCGCTTCCATCTCCGCCTATATAGAGTCTTTTACCTCTTAGCTCAGATAAGTATCTTATCTTTTTGCCTTTTTTATAAAATATCCAAAGAGGCTCAAAATAGATACTAGAAAGAGACATTAGATTTTTCAAATCTTCCCTGCTTGCAGTACCTCCTTGAACAAAAGCTACATCAACTTCACCATTTTCGAGCATCTTTAGTGCTGCAACTGAACCAGCCGTTGGTATGAGTTGCAAATCAAATTTCTCTTTTTTTAAAAGTTTATGGTAGATAGTTGCAAAGTGATAGTAAGAGCCATCAGCTTTACCAGTTGCAATTTTTATGGTTCTAGGAGGGGCTGGGTCTATAAACTGATATGAAAATATACCAACTATCAAGATGACAACCACAACAGGAAATGTTATCTTACACCATTCACATCTCATCACTTACCCCTTTTTATATAAAATTCTTTTTTAAAACCTTGGAAACTATTTTTAAGAATTGCCTCTCTCATTTGCTTCATGAGTGTTAAATAGTAGTGTAGATTATGTAGTGATGCTAGCCTAAAGTAGGTCAATTCTCTTGCGCGAAAGAGGTGATTTATGTAGCCTCTGCTGTAGTTTTTACATGTGTGACAATCGCACTCTTTATCTATGGGCTCATCATCTAGTATATATCTTGCTGATTTTATATTTATCTTACCAAAAGATGTGAATAGTGTGCCATTTCTTGCATTTCTCGTGGGCATCACACAATCAAACATATCGACTCCTCTTTGCACATTTTCTACCAAATCCTCTGGAGTCCCTACGCCCATCAGATATCGAGGTTTATCTTTGGGCATAAGAGGAGTGGTGTATTCTACTGTATCATACATCAACTCATTTGTTTCTCCGACACTAAGTCCACCTATGGCATATCCGTCATAATCTTCCAGACTACAAAGCTCACTTGCTGAGATTTTTCTAAACTCTTTGTCAACTCCACCTTGTATGATAGCAAATATATTTTGTGCTACTCCAACCCCTTTTTCTTTTTGGCTCATATGGTACTCTATCGCCTCTTTTGCCCAGTTTGTTGTCCGTTTTATAGATAGAGCAACCCTTTGTTTTTCAGCAGGAAGTGCCACTAAATCATCTAGTATCATCATGATATCAGAGTTTAGATTATAGCCGATATCCAAAACGCTTTTGGGTGTAAAATAGTGCATAGAGCCATCTATGTGTGACTTAAAACTTATGCCTTTTTCATCTGGTTTTGAGTTAGAGCTTAGACTAAATGCCTGAAAGCCCCCACTATCAGTCAAAAAGCTATTTGGAAATTTGGTGAAGCCATGAAGTCCACCAAAATGCTTGATAGTCTTGTCACCAGGGCGAAGATAGAGGTGGTATGTGTTGCCCAAAATTATCTCTGCTTTAAGCTCTTTTACTAAGTCAGATGCGTCTAAACTCTTGACGCTCCCTACTGTTCCTACTGGCATAAATACTGGAGTTTGTATCGTGCTATGAGCTGTTTTTATCGTACAGGCTCTGGCATGATCGTCTATATTATCTATTTGAAATCTCATGTTTGGTATAATATCCTTATAAATGGAGTACAAATGAAAAAAATTCTTATACTTGCTGATGGTATTTTAGCGAAATATTTTTTAGAAAGAGTCATGGATGCCCAATATGGTGAAAATTTTTATGATGTAGTTTATTACAAAGACAAAACTTTACCGCAAAGAGAGTCTGAAAATTTTAGATTTTTTGATTTTGACCCTACAAGCCATGAGAAACTCAAAGAGGTACTGAACGAACAATACTATCAAGTTATGATTATCGTTTCTACTAAAATAGACGCTATCTCCTCATACGAAAATGTAAGAAAAATAAACAAAGATGTCCAAATCGTACTTTTAGATAAGTGGGGTTTTAAATATAATGATAAAAGACTCTATCTCTTAGATTCCAGAGAATCCTTAGCTTCTCGTTTTGCTGATTACCTTCCTGATATGCCAGTTATCGCACAAAACATAGGTCTAGGAAAGGGTGAGATTATGGAGGTTCGAATTCCATCGGGGAGTTCATATTCGTATAGACACTTAGGAAATATAGTTCAAAATCGCTGGAAAATAGCTGGCATATATAGAGCAAACAATCTGATTTTGCCAAGAGATTCCCTTATGATTCAACCAAATGATATACTTTTAGTCATGGGGGATCCTCAAGTTTTAAGGAGTGTTTACCATAGTGCCAAAAAAGAGATAGGTCAGTTTCCATATCCTTTTGGCAAGGTAATATACTGTTTCATAGATATGTTGGAGATGGATGATATAGCTATAAATAGAGTCTTAAATGATGCGATGCTTTTGCATACCAAGATAAATTCAAGTAGACTTTTTATCAGGATTATCAACCCAACTGGCTCAAAGCTTTTTGATAAGATTAAAAGCTATGAAGGTGACAATATAAGTGTAGAGGTTGATTTTTATAACTCTTTAACAAAAGAGATTATTATAACCGATGCAAAAGAGAAAGATGTGGGATTGGTGGTGGTCAAGCAGGATTTTTTCACTAAACATATCAAAACTCTTTTTGAATTAAGAAAACCGATATTTAAGATTGGTTTATGGGGCTTTTCCGATCTTAAAGAGGTGGTAATTCTTGGAAATAACGGAGAAGATATAGAGAAAGAATCAGCTGTTATTTTTGATTTTTCTTCGCAGCTCGATTTAAAGATAAAACTATACAATTTTTACCCCGATGGTATAGATAAGGAGAATGGGCTGAGTGAACATTTTAACAATCTAGCCAAAATATTTAATAAAAAGATAGAGATAGTTGATTCAGAAAAAAATCCGCTGATAAAACTAAAAAACAAAAAAGATATCATGCAATTTGTGCCATTTAGCAAAAAAGTGGCAAACCAAACAATTTTTTCTATATTTTCTACAGATATAGAGAAGTTATACTTTAAACTCTGCGATAATTACCAAGTATTTATACCAGTTACGGCAGATAACTAGTAATAAAAGTTTTTGCAGCAGTTTATCAAAATTAAAAACAGTTTATTGTAAGATTACATGTTATTAAAAGGGATATATAGAATGCAAATAAATATAAATATGATACAAGAAAAAGATAAAAGTTATGATATCTACATAGATGAACTCAAGACATTGAGCTTTGATACAAAAGTGGCGATTATCACAAATCCAACAGTATCAAAATACCACTTAGACAAAGTTCTCTCTCTTATAAAAGCAGATGAGCTACATGTCATAACCATAAGTGATGGCGAAGAGTATAAAAACCTAGAAACTATAGAGTATATTTTGAATGAGTGCTTTAAGCTTAGACTAGATAGAAAATCGATTTTGGTGGCGCTTGGCGGTGGAGTTATCGGCGATATGACAGGATTTGCAGCTTCGATTTTCCAAAGAGGCATAGGATTTGTGCAAATTCCTACGACTCTTTTGGCACAGGTTGATGCTAGTGTGGGCGGGAAAACTGGAGTGAATTCAAAGTATGGCAAAAATCTCATAGGCTCTTTTTGGCAACCTCTTGCTGTGCATTGTGATACAAAATTTTTAGAAACTCTTCCAAAAAGAGAGTTCGGCGCAGGAGTTGCTGAAATCATCAAGATGGCTGTGACATTTGACAAAGATTTTTTTGAGTGGCTAGAGAGACATGACTTGAATCAAAAAGATGATCTTAAGAGTGCCATCTTAAAGAGTATCCAAACAAAGGCATGTGTAGTTTCCAAAGATGAGAGAGAAGCTGGGATAAGGGCAGTTCTCAACTATGGGCATACTTTTGCCCATGTGGTGGAAAACGAGACAAAGTACAAGAGTTATCTACACGGAGAAGCGGTATCTATCGGCATGGTTATGGCAAATGAGCTGGCTATTAGGCTTGGGATTTTAAGTAACCAAGAGGCTCTTAGAGTCAAATATCTACTTCAAAGATATGACTTGCCTATAGATTATGAGATCAAGTCTGCACAAGATTTTTATGAGCATTTTTTCTTGGATAAAAAGAGCAATAAAAACAAGATAACCTTTGTGCTCCCAAAACATATAGGCGGATATGAGATGAGAGACGATATAGAAAAAGAGTTGATTATAGGTGTTTTGAGGGATTTTGAGTAGGTGAAAAAGGTATATTTTAAAACATTTGGATGTAGAACAAATATCTATGATACTCAAATCATGATGCAGTCTTTAGATAAAGAAGATTTCGTATTGGTTAAAAGTGAAGATGAGGCTGATGTTGTGGTGGTGAACTCTTGTACTGTCACAAATGGAGCAGATGTGAGTGCGAGAGGTTACATAAATACACTAAATAGAAAAGGCAAGAGAGTTTTCATCGGTGGCTGTGGAGCTCTTAGCAAAGGTGAGGAACTTTTCAAAAAAGATAAAGTTTTTGGAGTTTTTGGGCATTCTGAAAAGGAAAATTTAAACAAACTCCTCAAGAAAAGTGAGAGATTTGTCCGGATTGGAGATTTGAAATCTTTAGATAAGACTATAGTTGAGGATTATCTAGGAAAAAGCAAGGCTTTCATAAAGATACAAGAGGGGTGCAATTTTAGATGTAGCTACTGTATCATTCCTTATGTTAGAGGAGACGCGAGAAGCCAAGATGAAGATAAGATTATAGAACAAATCGAAAAGTTAGCAAGCAACGGCTTTGGAGAATTTGTACTAAGTGGCACAAACATAGGAAGCTATGGAAGAGACAAGAGCAGTTCTCTTGGTAAACTGTTGCAAAAAATTGGCAAAATCAGAGGTGTAAGAAGAGTGCGACTCGGTAGTATCGAGCCTATACAAATAGATGATGATTTTAAAGAGATTTTAGGTGAGCCTTGGCTGGAAAAACATCTGCACATAGCCCTTCAACATACCAGTGAAAAGATGCTGAAAATCATGAAAAGAAGAAACAATGCCAAAGATGATTTGGCACTATTTTATGAGTTGGAAAATCTAGGATATGCGATAGGCACTGACTTTATAGTCGGACACCCTGGTGAAACACAAGAGGTGTGGGATGAGGCTATAAAGAGGATAAAAGAGTTTCCTTTGACGCATATACACTCCTTTACATACTCCAAAAGAGATGGAACTCCCTCGGCAAGTATGGATGGCATGGTACAAGGAAATATAGCCAAATCAAGAATGAAAGAGTTAAATAGTATAATAGAGCGAAAAAACTTGAATTTTAGAGTGAAAAACAGAGTCCCTTTGGAGATTTTAGTGGAAGATAAAAAGGATGATTTTTATATAGGTTATGATCAATTTTATAACAAAATGCACATAAAATCAGAGGTGGATATAACAAAAGAGTGGCTAAATATAGGAGAATATGATGTTAAAGAAGATGGTAACTGGGCTAAATTTTAAATCTAAAAAGCTTTTAGTATCTATTATGGCTCTTAGTGTAGTAGTGATTCTTATGGTGTTTGGATATATAAAGAATGCACCAACAATCATCAATCTCAACTACTATGAACAACTTCTAAATGCAAACATGATAAAAAAAGCCAAGATAGAGCAAAATGAGGTGATTTTATACACTCCAAATGGATCATTTGTTATAGCAAAAGATGGTATAGAGATAAAAAAACTTCTCAAAAATGTTCCTATTGAAACAGTGAGCGATAGCACTTTTGTGGATGACATGCTATCTATGGCACTTCTGTTTATTTTATTTTTAGTCATAATGATTGTAGTCAAAAAAAGACAAGCAAAAGAGTTGAAAAATATAGAGCAAAACGAACAAAGGGCATTTTCTCTTGATACTATGTCATCGTTTGACATACACCCTGCGCGCTCTAAAGTAAAATTCGGTGATGTTGCGGGCATAAAAGAGGTCAAAGAGGAGCTAGAAGAGATAGTTGATTTTTTGAAATTTCCTATGAAATACAAACAATATGGCATCTCACTTCCAAGAGGAGTTTTGCTCATTGGACCTCCTGGAGTCGGCAAGACACTCATTGCAAAAGCAGTCGCGGGTGAGGCAAATGTTCCATTTTTCTACCAAAGTGGTGCCAGTTTTGTGCAAATATATGTGGGTATGGGAGCCAAAAGAGTTAGAGAACTTTTTGCTCATGCAAAGGCTTATGCGCCCTCTATCATCTTTATAGATGAGATAGATGCTGTCGGTAAGGCGAGGGGAGGCATGCGAAATGATGAAAGAGAATCCACGCTAAATCAACTCTTAACAGAGATGGATGGTTTTGAAGATAGTAGCGGAGTTATAGTCATAGGTGCTACAAATAAGATAGACATCATAGATGAAGCCTTGCTTCGTTCGGGTAGGTTTGACAGGAGAGTTTTTATACCACTTCCTGACCTGCAAGATAGGGTTGATATATTGAAAGTTTATCTCAAAGACAAACCGTACTCGGCAAAGATTGATGAAGTGGCTAAGATGAGTGTTGGTTTTTCAGGAGCAGCGCTTTCTACTTTGGTAAATGAGGCCGCCATAAATGCACTTAGAAGAGATAGCAGGATTATAGAAAATGATGATTTTTTTGCTGTCAAGACAAAAGTTTTATTGGGAAAAACAAAGGTTTTGAGTTTTAGTGATGAAGAGAAAAAGATACAGTCTTTGTACCAAGGAGCCAAGGCTCTTTGTGCATATTGGTTTGAGGTTGATTTTGATAAGATAACCATCGTAAATGATAGACTAAAAGAGATAGATACAGAGATAGAGTCTAAAACAAGTATGCTCTCCAAGATAAAAGTATATCTATCGGGCATAGTAGCAACAAAGATAAAGTACAATGAAAAATTTACAAACTCAACACAAGATTTAAAAAGAGCTACAACGCTAGCACAAAGTATGGTAGAAAACTACGGTATGGGAGATAGCATCTTGCCAACTCAAGCTGATATAGAAAAGATATTGAGCGACTCGTACCGTGAAGTTGAAGTCTTTTTGCTTGGCATGGAGCAACCACTAGAAAAAATCTCACAAATACTCTACACCAAAGAGAGCATCAGCAAAGAAGAGATGAAAAGTTTTATGCATGAAGTTTTTTAGTGGATTTTGTTTTAATGATGAACAAGAGCTCTTCAAAGAGTGGCTAGAAGAGGGTGATTTTGTAGTTTCAGGATTTAGTTATGGCGCTATCAAAGCTTTTGAATATGCTCTTAAAAGAAGAGTCAGAGTAGATAAGCTACAACTATTTTCACCAGCATTTTTTCAAGACAAAGATGAAAAATTTAAAAGATTGCAAACCATCTCTTTTAGAAAAGATAGCGAAAGTTATATAAAAAAATTTCTAGCAAAAACACTAAATCCGAGCAATATAAGTATAGAAAAATACTATAAGCAAGGAACAGCAAAAGAGCTAGAAGAGTTACTAAACTACATTTGGAAAGAAGAAAAAATCAAATCCCTAAATGACAAAGGCACCACAATAGAAGTATATCTAGGAGAAATTGATAAAATCATAAATCCAGCCAAAGCCCTAGATTTCTTCAAACCTTTCGCAGATATATACTACATAAAAATGAGGGGACATATACTAAGATAGTATTATTTAGTATTGGAAACTATACTTTCCAAACTTTTAATATTTGTCTGGTTTTATATATCATGTTTTTTAGGATAATCAAAAAATAGGATTTTACCACTGTTCTCTCTTATCTCTTTGAAACAAGTTGTTTCA
>JALUXQ010000157.1 GCA_027013265.1 Campylobacteraceae bacterium
TTATTTCTATATGTTTAAGGTATATAAGTTTCTTAGCCCATTGCGGAACTTCTCTAAGACCCCTTGCCCACTTACTAACGGTATCTTCATGTAGTCCGAACTCTTCCGCAAACCCCTTTTGGGTCATACCCAGCTTTTTAATCTCTTGTTTTAGGTTATATTCTTCCATATCAATCCTTTTTAATTGTACTTTAACTCATATTACCCTATAATAACAATGGTTGGCTTCTTGGAGGCACAACCACAATAAAGATGAGGGTGGTTCCTCATAGTGTGTGACAACATGCCCCTTTTTGGGTAAGCCTTGTTGCTCTTCGGAGTGGCAGGGCTTTTTTTTTGGTTGTTAACTCGGGGTGCGTGGTGGGTAGCCCACTTAGGAGCGTGTTTTATGTCACACATCGCACAAGGACTTTCAGTCCACCAAGTAGCCTATGCAGTTATTGCATTTTGTTATTTGTGTATCTTTATTGTATATCTCTATCTCGCTTTTCACGAATAGAGAGAGTCGGAGCCTTACCACTCCGACCTTTTAATCTCCTGCTTTAAGTTGTAATCACTCATATCAATCCTTTTTAAAAGTATATCTTAGTTGTCCTTTAGAACAACTTAGGGCATATTTTGCCTCGCGTGTACATAAATAGCAGGGCAAGGGCTTTTTTTTCAAATCTCAAAACTCAAAATTATTTTCTTAGATTATCAGAGATTTTTCCCATGTTTTCTTTAGCTACAGCTACCCACTTGCCCTTTAAGAACCAATACACAGTCCATGTCTCTTCGTTTGGTTCGTCTAAACATGATAAACTGTCTCCTGCAATAAGTTCTACTCTCTCTGGTATGACTTTTTTGCTGTCTAATACTCGTATTCTTTTGCTTATAAGTGTGGCGTTCGTTTGTCCGTTAAGTCCACACGCCCCTTTATAAACTTCTGTTACTCCATTGCCTTTATAGACTGCTTTTGAATTTTTTATTTGATATGTCCATAACCATCTTTCTTTTGGTGCGTTTTCTAAAAATCCTTTTGCTTTATCCCACCCTTTTACAGCCACGTAACAAGGTATTTTTTGTTTTATGACTATTTTTTTTAAAATAATCCCATTCGTCAAACTATAAATACTAGCGTCATACTGACCATGATGGATATACTTATACGTATAGCTCTTGTCATCATTTTCTTTAATCTGCTGTACCCCTAGATACATACAATTATTCATATAGGCATCACGGTATCCACTCTTTATCTCTTCATCTGAAAAATAAAACTGACTTGTATCTGTCCTGTACTTCTCTACCCATGCAGGGGCTATATTTCCACCACTAACTAAACTACCAACCAACACCAAACCAATTAAAATTTTACGCATCTTTGTCCTCCTCGCATATAAGACTAATTTTTACACCCTTGACTTTTTCAAGCTCTCTTACTGCTTCACCTATAAGCCCTATTGGGTCTTTATAATCATCATAATAAAAGCTATTGCCACAATCGGGGCAAGACCCTATCATCGTTTTTCTGTTCGTGGACGTTGTTACCACACACCCACACTTTTCACACTCAAATTTAAACCCATTAAAATCTTCTAATTTCACCATTACCTCCATTTTATATCTCCTCTAATTCTACCACAATTTTATTTGT
>JALUXQ010000158.1 GCA_027013265.1 Campylobacteraceae bacterium
GAATATAGTCGCCAAAGAGCCTGATCTCAAACCACCTCTAGCGCAGTAAATGGCTATCTTTGAGCCAATTTTGCACATTTTATTGAGTTTAAAAACATGTTTTGCAGCATTTAGACAGACATAACTTGCACCTTTTATCTTCGCTTCATTTTTTGATTTTTGTTTATATATGAAGCCTATCTCTTGATGCTCTTTATCACTTAGGGCAAAAAAGTTTATAGCATTCGGCACTTTTGAATGCTTAAACTCACTAGGGCTTCTCGCGTCGATTATAAGTTCAAAATCATCATACTGCTCTAAAAAATCTTTTGTATTAATTGTCTCTAACATATCGTCCTATACTACTTTTAAGTTGTCTAAAAATTTTTTCAAAATCGCTAGAAAATACTCTTGTATTGGCTATTGTTGTTATGAAATTTGTATCACCTATCCATCTTGGCATGACATGATAGTGAACATGTTCGGCTATACCTGCACCTGCACCTTTGCCAAGATTCATACCAAGATTTACTCCATCAGCATTAAACTCTTTTTTTAGCATTCCAACACACCTTTTGGCAATAAGGCTTATATGGAGCCAACTTTTTTCATCTAGATTTTCTATATTGTCTATATGTTGTAGTGGAATTACCATTATATGACCTGCTGTATAAGGGTATCTATTCATGACTACAAAGCAATACTTATCTCTATGAAGCACAAAATTTTTTTCATCGTTGCTTTCATCGCTTGCGATATCGCAAAATACACAGCCACTCTTTTTGGCAGTTACATACTCTCTTCGCCAAGGTGCATATAGGTAATTCATCTGCTTTTAAACTCTTTTAGGCTTTTAGATATGTTATCTTGCCTCATGAAATACTCCCCAATCAAAAAGGCATCCACGCCTATTTTGTTTAGTTCAACCAGAGTGTTTTTATCATGCAAACCACTCTCTGCCACTATAATTTTACCATTTGGAATTAGTGGCATAAGTTTCTCACTCAACTTCATATCCATCTCAAAAGTTTCAAGATTTCTATGATTTACTCCTATAATGTCAGCTCCAGCAAATATAGCTTTTGTCAAATCCTCTTTATCATGAATCTCAACAAGAGCATTCAAACCCAAACGCCAAGCATACTCCAAGAGTGATTTTAGCTCCTTTTTTGAGAGTGCCTTAGCGATCAATAAAATAAAATCAGCTCCATAGACTAGAGCTTCTAAGATTTGGTACTCATCAACTATAAAGTCTTTTCTTAAGAGTGGGGTTGGCACATATCTTCTGATTTGCGTCAGATACTCGATATCTCCTTGAAAAAAATGTGGCTCAGTAAGTACAGAAATTGCATTTGCCCCACCCTTTTCATACTCTTTGGCAATATGGAGCGGATCAAAATCCTCTTTTATGACACCTTTGCTAGGGCTCGCCTTTTTTACTTCTGCTATGATTCTATAGGGATCAGCGTCTGTTGAGGTAAGGTACTCTCTTACATCCCTTGGCTGGTAGGGATTGTATGCCAAGCTTCTACCTAGCCAATCAAGAGAGAACTTCTCTTTTCTTTCCTTCAAATCCTCTTTTGTTTTTTTGATTATATCATCTAATATCATTTTTCCTCTTTTACACACTTAGATATCTTTTTGTAGTGCATCAAAACTTCAGGTTCATCTGAATCTTTTGCAAATTTCTTGATAATCTCAAATGCCTCTTTGCATTTTTTTAGTTTATAGTATCCCCAAGCCAAAGAGTCTAGGTAAAAGAGTGATTTAGGCTCTTTCTCTAAAGCTCTTTTTACAAGCTTTATCCCTTTTTTTGCATCTAAGTCATGGTCAATCAGCAGATATCCATAATAGTTCAGATAAAGAGGATCCTGAAAGTCTTTTAATACAGCCTCAAACTTTTTGGATATGGATTTTAAGATTTTTTTATTTAGTTTGCCTCTATTTGCTTCATATTGAAAAATTGCCATTTTCCCTAAGAAATCCACATTTCCACTTTTTTTGTATAATTTTTTAGCAAGTTTGTATGCACTCTCATAGTCATGATTTGAAGTATATATATCCATAAGCATCTGCGGATTGTAGCCACTTTGTTTTAAAAACTTGACGGCAGCATCTTTGTCTTTTTTATACATCAAGAGTCCAATGATTTTTTTAGCATACTCCTTCTTATCATATTTTTTGTATAATTTTTTGTATGTTGAGATGATGCCATTTATATTTTTCTCTTGTCCGTATATCTGTATAAGCGTAAAATATACTGCCTCTTTTGCATCATTGAGTCTTATAAATGTTTCGAGATATGAGATTGCTTCTTCTTTTTTATCTAAAAACTTATACATTAAACTCACCATATTTATCAATGACTTTTGAGAATTATCTAATTTAAATGAACTTTGATAGTACTTTAGTGCTAATTTATATGATTTTTGCAGTATGTAGATATCACCTAAAAGAGCCAAGTTTTGTGCATTTCTATCTTTTTTTAGAATCCATAATGCAGTTTTTTCTGCTTTTTTATATAGTTTATGCTGTACATAATATTGTGTTAAAAGTCTTCTAAATAGTAAATTTTCTGGAAACTTCTTTGCGGATTTTGTTAGTAAAGCAAGTGTATTTTTATTGTTAATACCCAAAAGAGAGAGTTTTGCTTCTTGTTCTAGATATGTAAGTTTCTTGCTCTTTTTATATAGTATCTTTAGTGTATTTATAGCATCATTATATTTACCTAATCTCTGCTCCTCAAGAGATTTTATAATCATCAAATCTTCATTGGCAAATGATTTTTTGCCTATCTTTGCTTGAGGACTTTTTTGTGAACAACCTGTGATTATTAGAATAATTGTTAAAATTAGAGCCGTGTTATACCTGGACATTCATCCTCCACTTCTTTTGTATTGGTTTTAAAATGCTCCCAAAAAGGGAAGCTTCTACACTGTTTTGGTCGCACAGGGTATATGGTACAACCTCTTTTGTCTTCATCAAAAAATACACATTTAAAACCACCATTATACTCTATCTCTTTTAACGAATATTTATATTTCACTTTTTCTACATATTTTTTATAAAATTTATCTATATTTAGCCCTAAAAAATCAGAGATATTTTGCATCTCACTCGGAGATACCCAAATATATCCACTCTCACCAATACAGCAATTTCCAGCACATTTTTCGCAAGCACTAACATCAAAAGCAAAATCAAAACCCTCTTTATATATCTTCACTGTTGGTATCTGCCCTTTTAAATATATTTTTTACAAAATCTGTATAAACCCCATCTTTATAAAGCACCAATGGTGGTAAAATTTTACATAAACTTTTAGACTCTCTTTTGGCATATATCATCACCAAAGATGCTGGTTTTTGAAGATTTACATGAATAAATCGTATCTCATTTACCTTAAATCTTGCATTTGTGAGTTTGACCAATAGATCATCCAACTGTTTTGCATCATAGCAAAATATAAAAGAGCCTTTTGGATTGAGCAACTTGTATGTTTTTGTGATAAATTTCTCAATCTCAAGCGCTTCACTATGGCGACTCAAAAATAGTGATTTATCCTCGCTTTTTAGAGAGCCCTTGTGATAAAATGGGGGATTGCTAATGATAAAATCAAACTTTTCTTTAAAATCATAGCTCAAAAAGTCACTACATATAACTTTTGATTCTATACTGTTTGCTTTTGCATTTTTTCTATTCAAGATGGTGTTTTTTTCTTGTATATCTATCTGCGTGAGTTCTATTTTGGCAAAATCTCTTTTAACTAAAAGCCCAAGGATTCCACATCCTGAGCCAATATCTAAGAGTGAGCCTGATATTTTGTATTTTGATATAAAATTATATAAAAAAACTGTATCGCTATTATACCTATAGCCATCTTTGTATTGATAAAAAATCATTTTACCTGTAAACTCTTATTATAAATCCTCTTTTTTTACCAATTGCAACACTATCTACTGCATAGCTTATCTTTGCCTCATCTTTAAATTTTTCTTTTATAAGTCTTCCACCCTCTGCTGCTCTATATTTTCCCAAGCCTAGATTTGCTAGTTTGGTCAGCCTTTTTATCTCTTTACTTGGCATAAGAGATGTATGGTTTTTAAGTCTTTTTAGTGACGAGAAACCTCCATTGTCAACAATAGGCACAACTTCAAAATAGTATGTAGCGTCATATTTTGATAAGAAACTATCCACTTTTTGCTCGCAAGCAAGTGTAGCTTTAGCCTTTCCAAATGGCATATCTTGACAATCAACTTTGCCTACAATAGTGAGCTTATGAGGTTTTTGTGGTTTCATCTCTGCATATTTTTTCGTGTAAAAAATCTCTCTCTCTTTGAGTTCGTATTTTAGTTTTTTTATGGTTTTTTTATACTCTGATTCCCTCTGTTTAACATCGTCTCTTAGCTCATTGAAGGCATCTCGTATCTCTGCAATTTTTTTATCTTCGTTTTTAGCAGAGTTACTTTTATCAGTTTTGAGTTTTGATATAATAGTCTCATAGTTAAAGATTTGCTCATTTAGTATCTTGTAATTTTCATTATGTTTTTTTTCATTTTTTTCAAGCTTAGCGTTAAATTGACTCTGTAAATCTATTTTTTCCTGTTTTAAATTTGCTAAAGAGGTCTTTAACCCATCAATTCTAGAGTAGAGAGTCTCTCTGTCTTTCACCGCTATTTGCAGACTTGTTTTGAGTTTTTCTTCATTTTTAGCACTATTTGTCTGTGTATCTGTAAGTTTTTTATTTAGACTCTTGATATTTGATTTTAGATTTGCTATCACACTATTTAGAGATGAGATTTTTTCACTATACTGCTTGGTGATTTTTTCACTTTGTTTACTACTTTGATTTTTTAGTTCATCATTTGCATTTTGGAGATTGGCGATTTTACTGTTTATCTCTTTTAGTCTGTTATTGTTTTTTTGCTCGATTGCCAATAGGGTCTTTGTGTTTTTTTCTATGAGTGCTTTTTTGTCATTTAAAATTTTTCTGTTTTGCTCTTGAAGTGTTACTATCTGTTTATCTTTACTCTTTAAGAGTTGCTTTTGGTGTTTGTCTAAACTTTGTATGTTTCCTTGTAAAAGTTCAACTCTTTTTTGCAGAAGTATAACTGTTTGTTTTAGAGTTTTGTTTTTGTTTTGTTCATTTAAAATTCTTAAATCTATATTTTTATCATTCTCTTTCTTTATATCTTCTATCTTTTGGTTTAGCGATTTTATCTCATTTTTTAACTTGATTACCTTTTCATTATTACCTTGTGAGAGTTCAATATTTTCTCTTTGTAAATCATTTAGCTTTGCTGTTATCTCACTTATGTTTTTGTAGTGTTGCTGTTCTGTTTCGTTTATCTGCTCCAAGTTTTTTGCGGTTAATCTATTTTTTTGCTCAACCAATTCATCTTTTGATTTTTTTAGCAGTTTTGCAAGTTTTTGTTTCTCGTTAAACAGCACTAAATTATCATTTTGCACAATTAAAAATTTATTTTTTAGCTCTCTTATGGCTGATTTTAATTCGCCGATAGAATTTATGGAACTCTCGTCGAAATTTATAGCATCAAAATTTATCGTATTGTCGCTTTTTTTGCTTATTTGTGTCTTGCTTATATATCTCTCTTGCTCTTTTTTTGGCAAATCAGTAAATTTTAAAGCTTTTTTATAGACATAGTCCTTTTTTAGCGCATCGATACTTATACCATCGAAATTTCCCACTTGATACATCACTATTGAGCCAACTAGTATCACTAGTACCAGTAGAAAATTAAGGAAAATAGAAAAAGAACTATATCTCATATTTGATCTTATTTTGACAACATATGTGTAACAGCATGATATGCGTGGTTAAGAGCTATTGCTATACTACCACCGCTATCTACAGCTAAGTCTCCAACTATATACATACCCTCTGTTTTTGTTTCGTAATTTTCAGTTATAACAGGTTGTTTATTTTCATTTAGTTCAACCCCGCATTTTTTTAAAAACTCTATAGGGGTAGTCCCACCTATCGCATATATAGCTCTATCATAAACAACACTATATCCATCATCATAGTTTACCTTCACAAGCCCCTCTTCGTTTTCAAGTGAAAGTATGTTGCAACCTAGCCTTGTTCTTAATTTTTCATATCCAACAGCATCTTTTAAATCTTGTCTATTTATATCATTTATTCTTGAAAATTCTGTTCTTCTGTAGTTTAGTGTAACATCATTTGTACTCGAGAGATATACTGCATATTCTACTGCTGAGTCTCCACCGCCTACTACTAATATTTTTTCTCCCTGAGTACACTTTTCAAGGTTATAATTTACTCTTTGTCTGATAGAAAGAGGTATTTTGTATCCTGGTTTGTTTGGTTTCCCCATTCTTCCTATAGCTATAATCACATGTTTTGCGATATATCCAGCATTTGCAGTGGTAACTAAAAATATGTCTCCATCTTTCTCAATTTTTTCCACTTCACTATTAAATGCCACATCTATCTCTTCTTCATCTATCAGTTGATCAAAATAGTCAAGCGTACTCTCTTTTGTACCGTCTAAGAACTGTACATTTCCTTTTATCTCGACCTCTTGCCCTTGCCAAACTTTATCAACTCTCTTATTGTCTTTATAAAATTTTCTAATTGTCTGAGAGTGATTATCGCCTTTTTCTATAACCAAAATTTTTTCAAGTCCCAAAACTTTAGACTCAATAGCAGCTCCTACGCCCCCTGGTCCGCTACCTATAATTATAACATCGTACATTTGTTGCATTTTACACTCCTTATATTGTATAATTACCATGATTTTATCAAATTTATATTAAATTTATATTGAAATCTTTAGATAAATATTTAATTTTATAAATAAAGCAATAATTAAGGAATTAAAATTGAAAGAATTTTTACAAAAAGCGAAAAACTCCAGCAGAATTATATCTACTTTAAGTAGTAAAAAAAAGACAAATATACTCCTACAAATAGCAGATACTTTGGTTAAAAATCAAGATACCATTATCGCCGAAAACCAAAAAGACATGAAAGAGGGGATAAAAGAAAATTTACCTAGTGCTTTACTAGATAGACTAAAGCTAGATAAATCTAGGATAACAGACATGGCTCAAAGCATAAGAGAGATAGCTTCTCTAAAGGAGCCTATTGGAAAAGTGCTTGAGGGTTGGGTGATTCCAAGTGGACAGCGCATAGAAAAGGTAACTACACCGATAGGAGTTATAGGCATCATATATGAAAGTCGTCCAAATGTGACGAGTGACACAGCGGCTCTATGCTTCAAAAGTGGAAATGTTTGTGTCTTAAAGGGCGGAAAAGAGGCAAATAGAAGCAACCGAGCAATAGCATCTTTGCTACAACAGGTTTTGGAAAACAATGGTCTTCCAAAGGAGATAATATCTCTTTTGCCAGACAATACAAGAGAAGGAGTTGCAAAACTTATAAAGATGGACGAGCTTGTTGATTTGATTATTCCAAGAGGTGGCGAAGCACTTATCAAGTTTGTATCAAAAAACTCTACCGTCCCAGTTATAAAACATGACAAAGGACTTTGTCACATATTTATAGATAAAAGTGCCGATATACAAAATGCTGTGGATATATCTATAAATGCCAAATGTCAAAGACCTGGGGTATGCAATGCTATGGAGACTCTACTTGTCCATGAAGATATCACCAAAGATATATTGCCAAAATTAAAAGAGGAGTTTGATAAACAAAAAACACAATTAGTCGGTTGTGAAAAAACCTGTAACTTGATAGATATAGCAAAAGCATCAAAAGAGGATTTTTACACAGAGTATCTAAGCAATAAGCTCTCCATAAAAGTGGTAAAAGACATAGATGAGGCGATTTCACATGTAAATGAGCATAGTTCAGGTCACTCAGAGTCAATACTGACCCAAAACTACATAAATGGGGAGAGATTTTTAAATGAGGTTGACTCTGCATGTGTCTATATAAATTCTAGTACTAGGTTTACAGATGGCGCACAGTTTGGTTTTGGAGCTGAAGTTGGTATAAGTACAAGTAAATTACATTCGCGTGGACCTATGGGTATAAATGATTTGACAACATATAAATTTAAAATTTATGGAAACGGCAACATAAGAGAGTGAAGATACTACAAATCAACAATCTAACTTTTTCTTATGATGGAAAAGTAAAAATATATAAAAATTTTTCCCTGCATATGGATAGAGGTGAAGTAGTATGTATCGTAGGACCTAGTGGCTCTGGAAAAAGTACACTGTTTGAACTTATCAGCCAAAACTTAAAACCAAATGGAGGATTTATAAAAGTTGAAAAAATTTCTCAAATCTTTCAAGATCCATATACATCTTTTCATCCAACATATAAGATAGCAGATCAGATAAGAGATGTAGCGACATTAGATAACTATGAAAATTTATGTCAAGAGTTGAATTTGGATATAAAGTTATTAGAAAAAAAACCACATATGCTTAGTGGTGGACAGCTTCAAAGATGCTCGATTTTAAGGGCGATATTGATGAAGCCAGATTTGATTTTGGCAGATGAACCAACAAGTGCATTAGACAATATAACCCAACTTGAAGTGATGAAATTGTTGTTAAAATTTTTAGATAGAGTTGGGATTTTGCTTATAACTCATGATGAGTCCTTGGCATCATGGTGCAGTGATAGAGTGATATCACTACATAGCCAATAGATTTTAACTCTCTTTCATCCTATCTTTCGCATCTTTTAGATACTGAGCTATCAAAAATGCTAACTCCAAAGCCTGGCTAGCATTGAGTCTTGGATCACAGTGTGTATTGTACCTTGAACTTAGATTTTCTTCTGTGATTTTTCTAGAGCCACCGACGCATTCAGTCACATCTTGCCCTGTCATCTCAAGATGAACTCCTCCTGGAAAAGTTCCCTCTTGTTCGTGTACTTTAAAAAAGCCTTTTACCTCTCTTAGAACTTCATCAAAGACTCTAGTTTTATAGTTATTTGAAGCTTTGATTGTGTTTCCATGCATCGGGTCTATACTCCAAATGACTTTTTTACCAGCATTTTTGACCGCTCTTAAAAGTTTTGGGAACTCTTGTTCGATCTTATCGGCACCCATTCTTACTATTATATTTACTTTACCTGGCTCATTTTCTGGATTTAGCTTCTCTATGAGTGCTAATAGGTCACTTTCAGTCATGCTAGGTCCTGCTTTTATGCCTATTGGATTTATAACGCCTCTTAAAAACTCTACATGTGCTTCATTTACCCCTCTTGTTCTATCTCCAATCCAGAGCATATGAGCTGAACAATCAACCATATTTCCGCTAAGGCTGTCTTCTCTAGTCATAGCCTCTTCATTGTTTAAAAGAAGTGCTTCATGAGAAGTGTAAAGTATGGTCTCGTTTATCATAGGCGTATTTTGCGAAGTAATACCGCAAGCCTCCATGAACTCCAAAGTTTGTGTTATCTTGTTGGCTAATTTTTGGTATTTTTCGCCAAGAGAGTTCTCTTTTACAAAACTAAGGTTCCATTTATTTACTTGATGAAGATCAGCCAATCCTCCTCTAGCAAATGCACGAAGCAAGTTCATAGTGGCTGAAGATTGGTTGTATGCTTTTATCATTCTATGCGGATCAGGGATTCTAGCACTTTCACTAAACTCATTTCCATTTACTA
>JALUXQ010000159.1 GCA_027013265.1 Campylobacteraceae bacterium
TATTTTAATGTAACATTAGAAAATAATGTAGTTTGTAAGGATTGGAAGTGCAGGGAAACAAAAAGATATTGGCTATTATTTCTGGGATGATGTTGTTGTTCTTGGTGACAATTGTGCTTATTTTGGTTGTCAATTTTAGAGAGTCTTCTCAGAAGAAGGAGTTTGATAAAGCAGAAACAATAGCTTCTCTTGTTAAAGATGGTTTGACTGCACACATGGAGTCTGGAACTATGGATAAGAGAGAGCTATTCTTAAAAAATATAAAAAAATCCTCAAGAGCCAGGCAAGTTCAAGTATTTAGGTCAGATAAAGTCGTTGAACTATTTGGCAAAGGCTTTAAAAATGAAACTTTAAGAGATACTATAGACAATAATGTGATAAAAAGTGGAAAAACAAAGATAGTTCTAAATGAAGATTTGGTGTATCCAACTTTAAGGGTTACTATCCCCTATATCGCAAAGTATAGTTCAAGCCCAAACTGTTTGCGTTGCCATACAAATGCAAAAGAGGGTGATGTGTTAGGTGGAATTACAATGGTATTTGATATGGAGAGTATCAGAGTGAATGATACTCTATCAATATTGAAAATTATTGGTATATCTTTACTGTTTATAATAGTTTTTATTTTTATTACAAATAGACTCTTGACGCCACATGTTAATGCTTTGATGTATATAAAAGAATCACTAAAAAAAGCGAGTCAAGGCGACTACTCTTCAAGAATAAAGACAAATGGTGATAGTGAATCAATAGAAGCGTTTAGATGGTTAAATACACTATTTGAAAAGCTAGAGCAGACAATCAACTCGATAGAGAAAAATATCTCACTTTTTGTCTCAGATAGAAAACAAGAGTTTACTGATCCACTCGAAAAAGCTCAATATGCGATAGAAAACTTAGCTAGTATATATAGATTTAAAAAGACTATAGAACATGACATCTCAAAAGAAGTTATCTATGATAGGCTTATACAAATTTTTAAGAATGAACTTAAAATAGTAGATATCTCACTCTATGAGGTTGATATAGAAAAAGATATAAGAGTGTTAATATATGATGATACACCTGAAAAATTTTGTGAAAAAGCCGATACCCAAACAAGTGTGAGATGTAGAGCTTATAGGACAAACTCTATAATAACAAGTGATGATTTTGAAGATATTTGTCGAAGTTGTAAGACAGACAAAGAGTATCTGTGTATCAACTACTCAATAGATGAAAATATATCGTTAGTTGTAAATATAAAACCAAAAAATAAAGAAGAGTTATTTGAAAATAAAAAGGCAATAGGCTATATAAAAACTTATTTAGAATCTGCAAGACCAGTTCTGCAAAATAAAATCTTAACCGAAATCTTGCAAAGATCAAATATGATAGATGGCTTGACACAGCTTTATAATAGGAAATATCTTGATATTTTCATGGATACAAAAATCAAAAATTATAAAGAGTATGCGTTAGCCATGATAGACATAGACTACTTCAAAAAAGTAAATGATACCTTTGGGCATGATGCAGGAGATACTGTCCTAAAAGGTCTTTCGGATATATTTAAAAACTCCATAGCCAAAGATGATATAGCCTTTAGATTTGGTGGAGAGGAGTTTTTGATTTTTCTGGCAAATCCAAACAATGCACTAAAAACCATACAAAAGATAAAAGATGATTTTGAAAATAAAACATTTAATTTAAATGGTAATGATCTAAATAAGACACTAAGTGCAGGTATAGCTTGTCATAATAGCAATGGCTTAAGTCCATGGCAAATCATAAAGTTTGCAGATATAGCGATGTATGAAGCTAAAAACAGCGGAAGAAATAGAATAGTTCTATACAGAGATATGAAAAAAGGCAAAACTGACTATCAAGAAGATATTTTATAAGGTTATTACTCCACCGACTAAATACACCAATTTTTGAAGATAGAAAATTTATCTTCTTGGTAGTTACTTGGTGGAGTAATAACTAATCAGAAGGAAAAAATGATAAATATAAAACAGAAGCCTTGTGGCTTATATATGACAAACTGCTACATAGTGGAAAAAGATGAAAAAGAGTTGATAATTGATCCAGGTATTGAAGCAGACAGTTGGGTAAAAGAGAATGTTGAAAATCCTATTGGTATTTTAAATACACATGGACATTTTGACCATGTTTGGAGTAATGCAGAGCTAAAGAAATATTTTGATATACCAATTTATACACCTAAATATGATGTTTTTATGTTGAGTAGCGATCCGTTTGATCAAGGAACCCCACCTAGCAAGGCTGACATAGAAGTCAACGAGGATGAAGAGTTTAATCAAGATGGGATTGGGTTTAAGTTTCTGTTTTTTCCAGGACACACTCCAGGGTGTAGTGCTATTTTGGTAGAAGATGCTTTTTTTAGTGGAGATTTTATATTTAAAAATTCTATCGGAAGAGTTGACTTTCCATTTAGTAGCTCACAAAGTATGAAAGAGAGTATAGAAAAATTTATGAAAATAGAAGATAATTATGATGTCTATCCTGGACACGGTGAAAAAACTACTGTTTATGAAGAGCAAAAGACACTTCCAAATTGGCTAAATTATATATAAATTATCTTGCGTGGTAGTCTTTGTTTATATTTTTGATTTTGGTTTTTAGTATATGGTTTTCTAGAAGTACAGCTTGAAATAGACCCTCAAAAATCTTGATTTCATTTATTTCGCCTATGACTTTTATCTCTCTTTTTCTGGAGTCTTCAAATTTTGCCAAAGCTCTAAACTCTATTAAATCTCCACTTTTGGCAGGAGCTAAAAATTTTACTTTACTGCTGATGACAACTAGATTTTCTTCATTTACTGCAAGCACGGCTGCATATTCTGCGGCTCCAAATATAAAACCATTGTGAATCAAACCGAGAGTGTCAACCGCCATCTCATCAGTTGTCTGTAGTGTAGTTTTTGACTTTGAGTGCTCAAGAGAGATTATATTGCCGATCAGAGTAGATCTTACTTTTGCATGGGTTAATAAATCATCCCTCTCTTCAAATTCGCTATGTTCTAGTTCACTATTTTCATTTTGAAAATCATCGAAATCTTCTTCTATATCAGTTAATTTGTCTATCTCATCATTCGCTAAAGCTTTAGCATCATCTGCCATTTTATTTCCTCAAAGTTGTAAATACTATCTGACATAATATCGGTTAATCACTTTCTTAGTTTAATATATACTCTTTTTGGGGCAGGATACCCCTCTATCGTTAGATTGTTATCATTTGGATCTAAGAAGTTTTCCAAACTTTCACCCTGTATCCACTCTGTTTTTCTCTGCTCACTCAAGTCTGTTTTTTTTGTCTCTAAAACTTCAAAATCTCTAAATTTAGCCCGCTCACACCAGTTTTTAAGAGCATTTATGGTTGGGATAAAGTATATGTTTGATATCTTAGAGTATCTCCCCTTCGGAGTCAATGCAAACTCCTCCTCCCCATCAATCATAAAAGTGTCAATTGTAAGCTCTCCACCACTATTTAGACCACTATATAGTGCTTTTAGTGAGTTGATTGGGTCACTTCTGTGATACAGCACTCCAAGACAAAATATAAAATCAAATCTATTTTCAAAGTAGGGTAGATGCTCTACACCTAAGAGTTCAAATTTTATAGGAGATTTTATAAAGTGATTGATAAAATCAAACTGTGTTTTGCAGTGAATAGATGGGTCAAATCCCACCAATTTTTTTGGTTTGTGTTTCAACATACGAAACAGATAGTAGCCATTATTGCAGCCGATATCTGCTACACACTTATCCTTTAAATCAAAGTAGGGCTCCAAGAGGTTGTATTTTATATAGCTTTTCCATTCGCTGTCTATAAAAGTATCAAATAGATCAAAAGGACCCTTTCTCCAAGGTCTTAAATCCCAAGCCATTTTCTTTATCTGCTCTTTTTCCTCTTGTGTAGCCTCTTTGCTTGAAATTTTGATTATATTATCTAGGCTAAACACAACATCTTGTAGTGTTGGGAGATTTTCAAGTGCAACTCTGAGGGATTTTATATTTTTCCACTCGTGCCATTTTACTCTTTGAGCCCTAATCTTATCTAAATCTATCAATGAACAACTGCTTTTTTTGCTTCATTATAGACTTTTTTGACTCCATTTTCTACGCTTTTGTACTCAATGAGATTTGGATCACATTTTTTGTGATAAATCCCCATAGAGTCATAATACTCGTGACATTCATTGTAGTATTCGTTAGATACTCCTCTGTCATTGAAGTATATACAACCTGTAAAAAGCATGGATATCACCAAAATTAATAATATTTTCATACGATTATGATAACATTTCATTTATGATACACTACTTAAAGGATCACATATACTTTATGTTAGATTGGTTGCTATGGTAATAGATAAAAAATATGGAGCAGGGAATGAGTTTATTTATTTTAAGTATTAGAGATTTTTTTACACCAAGGATGCTAAAGTATGCTATCATGCCTTTTGTTGTAACGATAGTTATCATGTATGTTCTATTTTTTATAGTGGCGGGTATGGGGCTTGATAGCATGCACAACAGTCTAAATATACACACAACTCAAACAATTATGCAAAGTGGTGTCCCAATGAGAGAAAATTTCTCAGCACACATAGAAAACTCCTCTATTATACAATTTTTGATGAAATACTCAGTCACTTCTTGGTTGGCAGGATTTTTAGTTTATGCGATAGGTGGCTTTTTTGTACTTTATGCCTCCATATTTATATCTATCATAATCATAGGATTTATGACTCCATTTGTGCTAAAAGAGTTAAAAAACATGCACTATAACGATGTGGAGATGATAGGGTATTCAAATTCATTTGAGAGTATTTTTTTGATGCTTAAGTGGGCTTTTATCATGGTGATTATGTTCTTTCTTCTGATACCATTTTACTTTATACCAATACTCAATATTATCGCATTTAATCTACCATTATACTACTTTTTCCATAAAATCATGATATATGATGTAAGTTCAAGCCTAACAACAAGAGAAGAGAACAATAGGATAAGGTACTTTAATAAAAGCTCTCTTAGAGCCAAAACACTATTTTTATATATAGTTTCACTCATACCTTTTGCTATATTTTTTGGAGCTATATTTTATGTTATATATTTAGGGAATACATATTTTATAGAGGTAAAAAAAATAAGAAATGAGAAGAATATATGAATAGCGTAGAGTATTTTTTTGAGCAAATCACTGCGATTCCAAGATGTAGTTATGATTCGGACCAACTAAAAGAGTATTTGGTGCGATATGCAAAAGAGCAAAATTTTGATGTTAAAGTTGATAGGGCTGGCAATGTGATATGCAAAAAAGGTAAACCAAAAATCTGCTTACAATCACACTATGATATGGTCTGTCTAGGAGATGCTCCAAAAGTAGAATTAATCAAAAATGGCAATGTATTAAGGGCAAAAAACTCAACACTAGGAGCGGACAATGGCATGGGAGTTGCTATCATGCTCTATTGTATGCAAAAATACGATGATTTTGAGTGCTTGTTTACTGCAAATGAGGAGGTAGGTCTAATAGGTGCTGCAAATCTAGAGTTAGAGATTGTCGCGCCAAATATCCTAAATATCGACTCAGAAGATGAAAATGTGATATGTATAGGATGTGCAGGTGGAAGTGATGTTGTGAGTGAAAAAGAGATAGAGTTAGAGCCTTTGAATGCGAAAGATAAAATTTATATAGCCGTCATAGAGGGTTTGCCAGGTGGTCATAGTGGCGTGGATATAGATAAAAATATCCCCTCATCCATAAAAATACTAGCTAGATTTTTGACTAAACACAATTGTGAACTCATTGATATTAAAGCAGGTGAGAGAAGAAACTCCATCGCACAGGGAGGAGTCGCCATTTTTACATGTGAAGAAGAGCTAGAAAACGATGAGTTTGTAAAAGTAGAAAAAATAGAGAACAATAACTACAAAAAGATAAAAAACTCACAAAAAATCATAAAAATGCTAGATGCCTTTTCGCAAGGAGTCAGAGCTTGGAATAAGGAGTTGGGTATCCCTGAAGATAGTGCAAATTTGGGAATAGTTGAGATTAAAAATGGAGTTTTTGAAGTAGCCATATCACTAAGAACGATGGATGATAGAAGCATGGATAGATTGGAAGCTCAAACCGAGTCATTTTTTGATCTTTGTGGTTTTAGCGTAACTTTTTCATCTCATAATGATGCGTGGACTCCTTATATAGGGGATTTTTCAAAAAAAGTTCAAATGGTAGCATCAAAGTATATACCAAATATAAAGTTTGATGCGATACATGCAGGATTGGAGTGTGGCATGCTTGTATCCAGGCAAAAGGAGCCAAAACAAGTAGTTTCTATAGGGCCAAATATAAGATTCCCTCACTCGATAAGAGAAGAGTGTGATTTGGATTCGGTAGAGAAGATAAAAAAGATAGTAGAAGATCTGATATTTTTATAGATGCAGTACTCTTTTCTTGCATAAGAGTATAAACCGCAATAATGCTATCATTATGTGTAACTTTTTGTTACACATGTAGTAATTTTAAGAGATTTTCCTGAAAAATTAATCTAGACTCACTTTTTTCTCAATAGAGATAAGTATTATATGAGAACAACAAAATTCAAAGGAGAAAATATGTTGAAAAAAGTAGTTTTGGCAGTAGGAACTGCATCATTGATGTTTGCAGGAACTGTAAATATGGACTTAAATGCAAAGTATGGAGCTACAAATTTCCATACAAAGGGTGCTGTGAAATATGCAGCTTTGGTTAAAAAGTACACAAATGGTAGCGTAAATATCAAAGTGCATGCCGGTAGTTCTCTTGTTAAGGGTAATGCTCTAAAAGCAGTAAAAGACGGTGTTGTACCTATGACAGATATGTTTATACCTTTTACAGCAGGTGGTGGTAAGGTTTTTGGTATCTCAGCTCTTCCTTTTGTGGCTTCTTCGTATGATGATGCCTATAGGTTGTATCAAATCTCAAAGCCAGCTTACAACAAAACATTTAAAAAGTGGAATCAAAAGCTTTTGTATGCAGTTACTTGGCCACCAAGTGGAATTTATACTAAAAAAGCTATAAACTCTACTGCCGATTTTGCTGGAGTAAAGGCTAGAACTTATGATAAAAACTCAGCAAACTTTGTGAAGATGGCAGGCGGTAGTGCTGTGGCACTTCCATGGGGTGAGGTTTACTCAGCTCTTAGTACGGGTCTTGTAAATGCGGTCGTTACATCTTCCGAGAGTGGAAAAAATGGTAAACTTTGGGAAGTTTTAAGCAACTTTACAAAGATAGGCTATGCTTATCCACTTCAAGCAGTCACAATCAATCTTGATTATTGGAATTCACTCGATAAAGTTCAACAAAAAGCTATGCTCAAAGCTGCAAAGGAGATGGAAAAAATCCAATGGGATATCAGTAGAAACATAGATAAAGAGGATTTAGCTATACTTGCAAAACATAGCATGAAAGTTAGTGCTCCAAGTGCTACACTTAAAAAGCAGTTAGCAGTTGTTGGCTCAAAAATGTTAAAATCTTATCTTGAAGATGCAAGCAGTGACATCAAAAAAATCTTCAAAGAGTATAGAAAATAAGAAAAATTATGAAATTTTTTATAAAATTTGAAAAAAGGCTCTCAGGATTGGGAGCCTTTCTTTCGGCACTTTTCGTCATTGCTTTGGTATTGTTGATACTTACAGAGATATTTTCGAGGACATTTTTTGATAGATCAACCATGCTAGCAGATGAATATAGCGGATATTTTTATCTAGCTTCTGTATTTTTAGGTCTTGGCTATACATTTAGTCAAAAAGCACACATAAGAATCAATATCTTAACTGCACGGCTTTCAAGCGATACACGAAGATATTTTGATATATTTGCTGGCACTATCACTTTTGGTGTTATAGCATTTATATTTTATCGGGTAACTCTTATGATGATGGATGCGTATAGTTTCGATATACTCTCAGAGGGAGTCTCAGAGACACCTATCTATCTTACGCAAATTCCTATGATAATTGGCTCATTTATATTTGTTATCTCACTCATGGCCTTTATCATCAAAAGGATGAAAAATGATAGCTGATCCATTGACTCTAACCATCGTACTATTGATTATTATGTTTGCTTTTTTACTCTCTTCTATATGGATTGGAGTCTCCTTGATGCTCACAGGCATCTTTGGTATGCTGATTTTTAAAGTAAATTTACCACCCAATATTCATATTTGGGATAAGATAGGGGATCTGCTCTCGTCATCCCTGTATGATTCACTAAACTCTTGGTCCTTAGCGGCACTTCCCATGTTTATATTGATGGGAGAGCTGTTGTATAAATCATCCATATCAACTAGACTTTTAAATGGACTCATACCTTGGCTTACAAAAGTACCAGGCAGACTTCTACATGTAAATGTAGCAGCTTGTTCTTTGTTTGCAGCAGTTTCAGGTTCATCAGCAGCTACCACGGCAACAGTAGGTAAAATAACTCTAAATGAGCTAAAAAAAAGAGGATACAGCAAATCCTTGGCTATTGGCTCACTTGCAGGAAGTGGAACTTTAGGATTTTTGATACCTCCTAGTTTGATTATGATTATATATGGGGTATTGTCAAATGTCTCTATCGGCAAGCTCTTTATCGCTGGAATTTTACCAGGAATTTTATTGGCAAGTTCATATGCACTTTATATAATCATAGTTGCTAGCATTGACAAAAGTATAGTTCCTCTTGAAGAAGAGAAGATAACTTGGAAGATGAGACTCAACTCTCTAAAAGATTTAGCACCGATTTTCTCTTTGATAGTTTTAGTTTTAGGAAGTATCTACGCTGGATTTGCAACTCCAACAGAAGCGGCAGCGTTAGGGGTTTTGGGCTCTATTCTTCTGGGGTTTTATTTTAAAAGTTTGGATTTTGAAGTTTTTAAAACTGCTATTTTAAACTCTATAAAAACAACCGTGATGATAAGCTTTATCATTGCTGGTGCTGGATTTTTATCTCAAGTAGTAGGATTTTTAGGAATCGCAAGGGCTTTAAGTGAATACATAGCCTCTTTGGGATTGTCACCATATATGCTTATCTTTGTTGTGGGAATTATGTATATGATACTTGGCATGATGCTTGATGGTATATCCATGGTTGTCATGACTTTACCAATTGTACTTCCAATCGTGACTATTGCAGGATATGATCCGCTTTGGTTCGGTATATTTTTAGTGCTTATGGTTGAACTCTCTCAGATAACTCCTCCTGTTGGATTTTCACTTTTTGTGATACAAAGTATTTCAGGAGAGAAAATTGACTATATTTTAAAGGCAACTTTTCCATTTTTTGTTATAATGATACTTATAGTTGTAGTTTTGACCGTGTTCCCTGAGATAACATTTTATTTACCGTCAAAAATGGTGCATGGCTAGCAAGGATAAAAAATGATAAAATTAAATTGTGATATGGGTGAGAGTTTTGGAACTTGGAAGATGGGGCTTGATGAGGAGATTATGCCCTTAATCGACATGTCAAATATAGCTTGTGGATTTCATGCAAGCGATCCCATGACTATGGATAAAACTGTTAAGTTGGCTGTAAAAAATAGTGTATCCATCGGAGCGCATCCAGGATATCCTGATT
>JALUXQ010000160.1 GCA_027013265.1 Campylobacteraceae bacterium
ATGATAAAAAAAAGTTGCTACATGTAGAGATGGAGATAGAAACAACATATGCAAGCGTACCGTTGAAATATATAAAAAAAGCAAGTGCAAAAAACTTGCCAATTCCCAATAATGTCAAGAAATTTTTAGAATCTTCTAGCCATATACCAACTGATGGCAAGATAAAAGAGATAGCTGATAAATTGACAAGAGGCGTTAGTGATAGATTTCACAAAGTTAAAATTATCTATGATTGGGTTACAAAAACAACCTTTAGAGACCCTAAAGTCATAGGTTGCGGTGTTGGAGATGCGGGAAAAATGGTAAAAAGTGGATATTTTGGTGGAAAATGTACTGATATAAGCTCTCTTTTTGTGGCACTCACGAGAGCTAGTGGAGTACCTAGTCGAGATGTATTTGGTATAAGGCTTGGACTTTCATATTTTTCAAAAGCATTGGGAAAAGCTGATAAAAATGGCTTTGCAAATATTTCTACTTGGCAACACTGTAGAGCCCAATATTATATACCAGGAATTGGTTGGATTCCAACAGATCCAGCGGATATCACAAAACTAGAATTAGTAGAAAGATTAAAATATGATGATAAAAAAACCAAAGAGTTAAGAGCAAAATACATAAATTCTTGGGAGATGAATTGGGTAGGATTTAACTGGGGAAGAGACTTCGTGCTTAGTCCAAAACCTGAACAATTTCCTATAAATATGCTAGGTTATCCTTATGGTGAAGTTGGTGGAGATGTGCTAAACTACTACTCTCCAAGAGCATTTGCATACAAAATTACTTCGCAAGAGATCAAGTGAAATTAGACTGTAAAGACTTAGACTGTCCGAAGCCCGTTCTTAAAACCAAAGAGGCATTTGAAAAGCTAGATGATGATGGCATAATGGATATAGAGCTAAACTCTTACTCATCTATAGAAAATGTTAAAAGATTTGCAAAAAATCAAAATATCTATTTTAAGATTAAATCTAGCACAAAAGAGATGACAGTTATAACTTTAGTGAAGGGCTATGAGTGTGGATTGGAGCCACAAAACAGAGACAAATCTTTTGTAGCTATCATCGTAGGCTCCATCATCTCTGGTTTGTTTGCTAGCACATGCTGCTTAGCACCATTTTTGTTTTTAGTGTTTGGGGTAAGTGTTAATTCTCTGTCATTTTTGCAGATATTTGCACCATATACTGTCTATTTTTCTATACTTTCAATTGGATTGATGCTTTATCTTTGGTATGATTATTTAAAGCACACAAAAGATAAATTGCATTGCGAAACTTGGCTTTCTAAAAACTACAAAATGTTATTAAATGTTGGTAGCATTTTAGTAATCATCCTAATCACATACCCTTATTGGGTAAATTATTTTATTGGAGTAATATGAGGTATATTTTTTTAATTTTGACTATTTTTTCACTCTCTTTTGCAAAAGTTGCGATTATACATGTAGAAGGTATGACTTGCCCACTTTGTACGATGGCTGTTAAAAAGTCACTTAAGCAGGTTGATGGAGTAAGTAAGGCAAAAGTGAGATTAAACACTAAAAAAGCAACAGTCTATTTTGATGATAAAGTAGATAAAAAACAACTTTTAAATGCGATAAAAAGAGCTGGATATAAAGGAAAAATAGAATC
>JALUXQ010000161.1 GCA_027013265.1 Campylobacteraceae bacterium
TTTTCTCAAGTATATTTTTATTACATCGCTTTTGATTTCATCGTTAGTATTATATTTTTTAGGTCTAAAATATGAAGATTAAAATAGCTTTGTGCATATTTACAGTTATATGGATTACTCTGTTGGCAAGAGTCTACTATATAAGTATCAAATCAAATACATACTATGAAGAGTTAGCAAAACAAAATGCCATAAAAAATGAAAAATTAGCTCCCTTAAGAGGCTCTATTTTAGATATAAATGGAAAGCCTCTCTCTGTCAATAAGATTGGTTTTTCTATAGGAGTAACTCCAGGGTTAAGTTCTAGTCGAAATGTTAAAAAGCTAAATAAAGAGTTGAAATTTTTAAAATCTATCATGCCTGAAATTGACTTTTTAAAATTGAAAAAAATATACTTTAAAAAAGATTCTCCATATTCTCACAAATATGTAAAAATCATAGATTTCATCTCTTACAGTAAAATCATCAAAAATTTTACAAAGATATCACTTCACAAAAATCTTCAAATAAAAATATCCTCAAAAAGATTCTATCCATATAGAGATTTAGCATCACATGTCATAGGATATGTTGGAAAGTCAAATATAAATGACATGGAAAAAGACAGTATAGCAAAACTCACAGAATATACAGGAAAATCTGGAATAGAAAAATATTACAACAAAGTTCTTGAAGGAACTGAAGGTAAAAAAAAGACAAAAGTAACTGCTTTTAACAAAGAGATATCAGTTTTGAGTAAAAAATTACCAAAAAGCCAAAATATCAACTTGACAATTGATGTTAGAGTTCAAAAGTATATATCTAAACTCTTTAAAGACAAAACTGGTGCTGTGATAGTCATGAATGCAAAAAATGGCAAAATTTTAGCTGCAGGAAGCTACCCCGAATATGACTTAAACAGTTTTGTCAGTGGCATAAGTGAAAAACAGTGGCTTAAACTATCAAGTGACTTTAACCATCCATTTACAAACAAACTTATAAACGGTCTCTATCCTCCAGGCTCAACAGTCAAAATGGGTGTTGCTTTAGCATTTTTAGAATCGGGCTTGATTACGCCTCGTACAACATATTTTGATAGCGGTGAAATAGAACTTGGCAAAAGAAAATTTAGAGGCTGGAAAAAAGGCGGTCATGGTAGAGTAAACTTAAACAAAGCCATAAGAGAGAGTTGTGATATCTACTTTTATGATGGAAGTCTAAAAGTGGGAATAGACAGAATAACACCTGTTTTGCAAAAATTAGGTTTTGGAAAAAAAACTGGAATTGACCTACCACATGAGTTTATAGGAATAGTTCCTGGCAGAGAGTGGAAAATGCGAAAATATCAAAAACCTTGGTATCAAGGAGAAACCCTAAACACATCTATAGGACAAGGCTATTTCTTAGTAACTCCTGTGCAAATAGCAAGATATACTGCTCTTATCGCAACAGGTTATGGCGTTACTCCTCATTTTATAGATAGGGTTGGAAATTTAAAAACAACATACGGTATTAATAAAGCTATATTTAATAAAGCTGATATTAAGTACTTGAAGGCTCTAAGAAAAGGTATGTGGGATGTTGTACATGTAGCTCATGGTACTGCTAAAAATTATGTAAACACAAAAGTACCCTTAGCAG
>JALUXQ010000162.1 GCA_027013265.1 Campylobacteraceae bacterium
ATCTGTGAAGCGAGGGTCAATGACAATGATTTTTTTGCCTTTTAGAGCAGGTAGCATGTGAGAATTTGTGATACTGCTGTTTCTTCCCCAAATTATCACCACTTCGCTATCTTTTACAACATTTGGCGAGAGTGCCAAAGCTGCACCTCTGCCCTCTTCTATGCCATAAATTCCAGCCTTTTCGCAAAGCCCGCCTTTGGTTAGAGTTGCTCCATACCTATCAAAAAAAAGCCTTGTGATACTCTGCATCGAACCTAGATTTCCACTGCCTTTATAGTATAAAACTTTTGATGACTCAACTGCTTTTAGTTTGGTTTCTAGTATCTCTAAAGCTTCACCCATCTCTATCTCTTTGCCTCTAAATTGTGGCTTTTGGATTCTTGGGATTTTATGATAGTTATTTAAGTGGTGGCATAGATATCCTTGTGTTATAGGGTGGGCTTTATCTCCTTTAAGCTTCCCATCGTCGCTCAAAATAACACTGCAACTATCAAAACAATCAAGCGGACATGCTGTTTTTTTCACTATTTTTCTCTAAATTCTACTTTTACTAGTTTTGAAAATACTTTTGGGGCTGGTATCAAAATCTCCGCTTTATAAGATGAGATATTTTGAGCGTCAGTACTATTCCAAAGTTTATCCACTTTGTAAGTTGTAGGTTTATCATTTATATAAACTACCCCGTTTTTAGCTAACTTATAATCCTCTTTTGAGACAAAAACAGTCAGTTTTGCACGCGATATATCATAAGCATCTACCAAAGGTGTCCCGATACCAGCAAAATCTCCTTTTTTAAGGTATAGTTTATAGACTAGGTACCCCTTTGGAACTCTTATGCTTTTTTTAGATATTTGATCTTTCAAGGTTGCTATTTTATATCTTTGGTCACTCAATTGACTTTTTAAACTTTCTAGGCTGCTCATAAGACTTAAAACCTGATTTTGAGCATTTACGCTATTTATAAGTTCATTATCTTTTTCAACTCTTGATTTTGTCTTTAAATTCCTGATTTTACTGTAATTTTTCTCTCTTATGCTAGCCACTTTCTTGGCATTGTCAAGGTTTTTCTTCGTGATTGATATCATCTCTTTTAGAGTCTTTAACTTTTCATTTGAACTCTTTAAGTCATCAATATTTAAAACATCATCCAAGTGTACGATAATCTTGCCATCTGAAACTCTACCCTCCACCTCGATAATAGAGCTTAGAACTTTACCACTTGCGGCTGATTTGATGGTGTATTTTTGTACTGGCTCTACCTTTGCATAGTATACAGCTGCATTCAGACTCACGATAACTAAAAAAATCGATATAAGATACTTCATAAAAATCCTTTTCTTTTGCATATCAGACACTAATCTCTTTGATGTCTGCGATAGCTTTAAACTCTTGGTAAATCGATGCTATAAGGCTTTGTCTATTTGTCTTTACAGAAATATCATCAACATTTACCATAACATTGTCGAAAAAATTATCTATCAAAGGTTTTAGTGCAAAAAGGGCATCAAGTTTGCTTTCATAGCTACTGATATCTCTATTTTTCACCTCTAAAAATGCCTCAAAAAGAGCTTTTTCCTCTTCTAAGCTTAATAATTTTTCATCTACAACAATATTTTC
>JALUXQ010000163.1 GCA_027013265.1 Campylobacteraceae bacterium
TGTTATTGTTATTGTTATTGTTATTGTTATTGTTATTGTACAGCTTATAACTTCCTATCTCCACTAAAGCTTTAGCATCATACATTGGGGTTTTGATAAAAACATAAACCAAAGCTGTTAAAGTAATTATTCCTGTGAAGACAACTATAAACCATTTTCTTTTCATTAGAGTCTTGAATAACTCAGCCAAATCTATCTCATCTTCTTCTATCACTCTTGCATTTTCATTCATCTTGTTTTATATATCCTGCTCTATAATTTGTTGAAATTTATTAAAATATATCTCTTTTAGTTTGTCCAAATCCATCTTTATATCATTACAGATAAACTCTCTTTTTCTAGTTGTTTTTCCTATCTTTTCTACTTTTATTCCTATACTATCTGCTAATTTTTTAAACTCTACTTCATCTTTAACTTCCACTATCGCCCTTGAAAAACTCTCTGAAAATATCTCTCTTTCATCTTTAAGGCTGACACTACAAACTGAACCCAAATCCCCAACACAGCTCATCTTTGCCTGCGCAATTGCAATACCACCAACATTTACATCTTTGGCACTATATAAAAGTCCTTTTTTATTTGCTTCTATAACCAATTCCCAAAGCTTTAACTCCTTGTCATAGTCAATCTTTGGCAACACTCCACCCACTTTTTTATAGACTTTTTTCAAATATAAACTTCCGCCAAACTCACTTTTAGTTTCCCCTATAAGATACACAGGACTGTCTTCATGGACAAATGCACTAGGCAGAGTCTTGTTTGCATCTTCATTTACTCCCACCATCGCGATGGCAGGCGTTGGGTAAATTCCCTCACCATCTGTTTCATTATAAAGCGATACATTTCCACTTACAACTGGAGTATTTAGGGCTTTACAAGCCTCTTTTATACCATAACAACCTTGTGCAAATTGCCACATTATCTCTGGGTTTTCCGGATTGCCATAATTTAAACAATCCGTGATAGCCTTTGGTCTAGCACCACTCATGGCAACATTTCTACCACTCTCCATAACCGCTGCTGCTGCCCCTCCAAATGGGTCTATATAGTTATATCTAGGGTTACAGTCACTACTCATGGCAAGCGCTTTTCCACTCTCTTTTATCCTGATAGCACTAGCATCTAAACTACCCGAATTTTTTATCGTATTTGTTTGTACCATCGAGTCATACTGCTCACTAATCCAAGATTTATCCACAACTTCTGGTCGTGCGATTAGATTATCAAAAGCCTCTTGGTTACTAACCCTTTCAAAATTATCTATATTTATATCTTTTATTTTGTCTAAATATGTCGGTTTTTTTACAGGTCTATCATATATAGGTGCCTCTTCACCAACTGGTAAAACTGGTATATCAGCCACCCTGTCCCCATGCCAAAATAGCTCCATATTTCCACTATTTGTCACTTCACCAATAACTTCAGCATCTAAATCCCATTTTCTAAAAATATCCAAAACTTTCTCTTCATATCCAGCTTTTGCACATATAAGCATCCTCTCTTGAGATTCGCTGAGCATAAATTCAAATGGTTGCATGTTCTCTTCACGAGCTGGAACTCTATCTAGGTGCATCACCATACCGCTTCCGCTTCGTCCAGCCATCTCAAATGAACTA
>JALUXQ010000164.1 GCA_027013265.1 Campylobacteraceae bacterium
ATACTCAATTACAACTTCATCTTTTGAAACAGCCAAGACAAAACCCCGTCTAGAGTAGTCTATTCTGTCTTGCGAATCTTTTGATTTTACTTTGTTTTTATAACGGTATATGATTTTATCATTTATAGCAGGAACTTTCTCTAATCCTTGACAAACAACAAAAGTGCTATCTTCATCCAAAAGGTTTTTTACTCTTATGTTTGCGACGATTTTTTTTACTTCACTATACATACTCTCATCTCTGATACCGATAATGATATTTGAGAGAACTTTTTTCATATTTATATTTTCTATGATTTTTGCCTCTAGTTTAGTAAAATACTTTATATCTATATTTTTTTTAACAGTAGCTACAATTTTTGTCAAGGTTTTATTTCCACTTAGTATGATTTCAGGGATTATGCCCTCATCTTCTGACTCTTTTTTATTGAAGATTTCAACTTTTAAGTGCTGTTTTATCTTTAATTCTGGGTTGAGTAAAAAATCATTGTTATTAAAGAGCTCTTTCTCTTTTTCACCTACCTCTTTATATTCGCCGCCTTTTTCGTCTCTATAGGCAGTGGTGACTTTTAGGACTCTAAAGGAGAGCTCTTTGGGGCTGATATTATTGGCAGAAGCGATACTTTTAATCTCATCATTAACATTTTGGGTATCAATAATTACAGATTTAAACTCCTCTTTTTTTTCGATATTTTCCTCTTTTTCACCACTAGAGCTGGTCAACTTATCAAAAAAACCCAAAATCTTTTCCTTTCAATCTTATATAAATTTTATATGTGACATATATCGTCAACATTGTACTATATTTTACATAAAAGCTCCATTTAACGCAGATTTTGATATGATTTTATATGTTTTTAAAATCCTTTTTTACAAATAGTATAGGCATCTTGGTTTCCCGAATATTCGGCTTTGCTAGAGATCTTCTTATGGCTTCAATACTTGGTGCAAATATTTACAGTGACATTTTTTTTGTAGCCTTTAAACTACCAAATCTTTTTAGAAGAATTTTTGCTGAGGGCGCCTTTACACAAAGTTTTATACCAAACTTTGCACAAGCTAGAAAAAAGTCTCTTTTTACATATAGAATTTTTATAAGATTTTTTCTGTTTCTTATGGTCTTCTCGCTTATTGTCACACTTTTTAGCAATTTTTTTACTAGGCTTATCGCCATAGGATTTGATGAAAAAAATATAAACCTAGCATCTACTTTTGTGGCCATCAACTTTTACTATCTACCTCTTATCTTTTGTGTGTCTTTTTTTGCAGCACTCCTGCAGTATAAAAATCATTTTGCAACTACTGCCTTTTCTACTACGCTTTTAAATATATCTATCATTATAGCTCTTCTGCTCACAAGAGATTTAACAAAATTAGAGATAGTTTATGCACTAAGTTATAGTGTTTTAATCGGAGGTTTTTTACAAGTCTTAGCACACATAGTAGCTCTAAAAAAGAGGCACCTTTTAAGGCTATTTGTAGTTGGATACAAACTTTGCAAACAGAATAAAAGACAAGATCAGCAGAGAGTATTTTACATATCTTTTTATCATGCCATACTTGGCAATTCAACTGCTCAGATATCAGTATTTTTAGATA
>JALUXQ010000165.1 GCA_027013265.1 Campylobacteraceae bacterium
TTTTTTAAATCCACTCAGCATAGAATCAATAGCATCACTCTTTTTGATAAATTTATCTACCAAACTTCCTGCTATATGAGCCGCTATCACAAATATCAAAGCATTTGCAAAAAATGAATGAATCCCAGAAAAGAGCTCCATCTTTTGAAAATAATCACTATGCAAAAAGGCAAATATACCATGATTCTTCTCTATACCTTGAGCCAAGAAACCAGATATTATAGCCAAAAATGTTAGGATTATCATAGCGACAATCGCAAAACTAGAAGCGGGATTATGCCCTACATACTCTTTGGTTTTTTTACCAACATGAAACAGATGACTCAAAACGCCAAGCATGTAGTCTTTTAAATCCTCTATACTAAAGTCAAAATCCTTGAACTTAGAGTATCTAGGACCTATATATCCCCATAAAGCACGAAAAGCAAATGTGACCCCCAAAGCCACACCAAAAGCTATATGGTAATCCAAAAGCTTTTTATAATCTCCAAGCAGATAGGAGGTAGCCAAAAATATAATCAATAAAACATGAGAGATTCTATTAACAAGTGGCCAAACATAACTTTTATTCATCATCTTCTCCATTATCTAGGTATTCTAACATAATCTTCATTATACAAACCTCGCTTGGCTGTCCTGTGGCAGGCTATACAGTTGCCTGGGTTTCCTACTGATTTTCTAAGAAATGTACTTCTTCTTAGCTCATCATGAGCTCTTCTGAAAACAACTCCTGTTGTGATACGCATAGGAGTTTTATCAGCTCTTGTATATCTTGTGATGACTCTACTTAAGTATTGATTTGAGTTATCACTAGAGTTTTTTATAAAATAACTCAAAAGCATCTGCTCATCTTTTTTGTCCAAACTTGCATCTGTCCCAAAGTGGTTGCCAAGATTTGAGATGATTTTCTTCCATGAACGCTTAGGCAATAAACCTGGCTGATATGCAAAATGACAACTTCCACACTCTTTTAGAGCAAGCTGATTGTTTATCGGTTTCACATCGCTAGCTAATAATATTCCCGATATAAAAATCACCACCAAATATATATATTTCATACTAATGTCTCCTTATTTTTGGGCAAAGCCCTACAATAATTCCTCTCACTAAAGCTTATGCTTTGCATAGAGTATTTCATACTAATGTCTCCTTATTTTGAATTGATATAGTAGAGAACATCACCTTTTTCTATGGCAGTTCCTTGTCGCTTATACACATCATTAAAATTTCGTCTTAACCACTTTTTTACATCTTTTACTCTGCTTAGTCGTTTAGCATTTGCTAAAGGTGAGAGTGGTTTTATAGATTTTCCTGTATGTACATTTTTGCCAATTTGTCTAAGATTTGTTGAGTGACAAGATGAACACGAGATATTTTTACCTCTTTTTCCAATATGTTCGCTGACAAATATCTGCTCACCTCTTTTTGCACTAAAATCCACAAAGTTGCTTTTGGATTTTTGTGCTTGGGTTTTGAGTTGGTTTATGTATTGTTGCATTTGTGGATTGAAACCATTTGCATTTGCCAAAATAGCAAACACAAACAGCACTATAAAACTCTTTTTCATCATCTTCCCCTGTAAATCAAGATTAAGTATTTTTATACTTAATGAAATTGTATTTTATATTTGTAAATTCTATAAATACAGTTTCTTTACAATCTCTTTACAATTTACTACAAGCAACAAGCTTTGGCAGGCCTGAGGTATGTTTTGCTATCTCCTTAATCCAACACTTTAGTGCAGGCTCTATATCTTCTCCTAATGAATACACCACCCACTTTCCCTCTTGTGATGATTGCAAGATGCCAGCTTCTCTCATCTGTTTTAAATGCCTTGATACTAATGGCTGAGATAGATTTAAAGTATCACATATTTCACAAACACAAACTTGTTTGTCTCTTAGTATCAAAGCAAATATATCTAGCCTGTTTTTATCGCTAAATATCTTAGAGAAGAGAATAATTTTTTCCATTTAAGTCCTTTCAAAGTAAAGTTATATAACAATATCGTTATATAATTGAATTGTTATATATTCTACCATAAAGGTTTTAAAAATGGAAATTATCCTTAAATTTGTACACTCTCTTATAGAGTTAAGCAATGCCATGGCTCCGTATATACTCTTTGGATTGATTTTTGCAGGAATTTTACATGAACTTGTTCCTCAAACTCTAGTTACTAAACACTTAGGAAAAGAGAATATCTTCTCTGTTATAAAATCAACTCTTTTTGGCATACCACTCCCCGTATGCTCATGCGGTGTGATTCCGCTAGCGACGAGCATCAAAAAGAGTGGTGCTAGCAAAGGAGCAACACTATCTTTTTTGATCTCTACTCCCATAACTGGGGTTGATTCTATTCTTGCTACATATGGTATGTTTGGGTGGATATTTACTATTTACAGAATATTTACATCGATGATTATAGCTATAGTAGCTGGAATTATCACAAATATTGTTAATAAAGAGGAAAAAGAGATAAAAAAACCTAAATTTTCATTTGCAAATAACGCAAAACCATCAAATATAGTCCTTAACTCTTTTGGAGCAATCCATAAAAATATAAAATTTAACAAAACTGCACAAAAAGCTCCTGCCAATAAGTTTTCGCTTAAAAAGGCGCTAAGCTACTCTTTTGTATCACTCTTAGGAGATATAGCCAAACCTCTTTTTTGGGGCTTGATTTTAGGTGCTGCTATAAGTACCATGATACCTCAAAATCTTAGCAATCTTTTAACTGAGCATGCTTGGATTTCATATATTTTAGCTATCTCGATTGCGATTCCCATGTATGTCTGTGCCACAGCCTCACTGCCAATCGCGGCTGCTTTGATGCTTTCTGGCGTCAGTCCTGGAGCTGCATTTGTATTTTTGAGCGCTGGACCTGCAACAAACATAGTAACAGCTGGCGTTGTAAAAAAGATGCTTGGCTATCGCTCTCTTTTTGCATATCTAGGAAGTATAGCAGTAGGAAGCCTTCTGTTTGGTTTAGGATTAGATTATATCTTTAGTGTCAAAAATATAGATTCAGCATCAATCATAAATATAGAGGACAATGCTAATTTTATTACTATTGTTAGTAGTATAATTTTGTGGGGTTCAATTTTATACTTCTTGACTAAACCATATATTAAAAAACTCATTAAGGTCTATTAACAAACTATTTAAAGATAATTACACCTTGTCTTGTATAATTTTCATATCAAAACAAAAAAGGGAGAAAAGATGAAAGATAAAATTTTAGCTGGGGCTTTATTGGTTGGCACTTTTGGTATGAGCCTTTTCGCACATGCTGGAGAATCACATGGTGGGAACACTTTAGAATACGGTAATATGATGGGTGGAGGAGTCATGGGGTTTGGATGGCTTATACCCTTGGTGATAATTATATCTTTTGGGTACTTTATATACAACGCAAACAGCGACAAAACAAAAAACACATCTGCTAGAGATTTACTAGATGAGAGATTTGCAAATGGCGAGATAGATGAAAAAGAGTACAAAGAGAAGAGAAGTATCTTAGGAAAATAAAAACAAGAAGGATAAAATATGCTTTACACAGTCACTACAAATAACAGCGTAAAAAGTATAAAAGACGAGATAGCAAGCAGAGCCAAAGAACAAGGCTTTGGAGTTTTAAAAGAGTACCATTTCAAAGAAATACTGAAAGAAAAAGGCTTTCCCATCACGAAAGATATCACCGTCTTTGAAGTATGCAACCCTGCTGCTGCACAACACATAATGCGTGCACATCCTGAGGTTTCAGTCTTTTTGCCTTGTCGTATATCTCTATATGAAGAAGATAGGAAAACCATCATAAGCACAATTGGCATAGATAGTATCCTTGATAGTTTTACACTAGATGAAGAGATTAAGACTTATATGCACGGCGTATTTGAAAAAACCAAGAACATACTAAATAACTGGAAATAACTTATAGTATTTGAACTCTCCAATTTGAGAGTTCAAATACATCTTCACTCGCACTTACTTTTGAAAAACCAGAACTTGTCAGATATGCCAATCTTCCTTGAGTTAAACAAACCACAAACCTCTCTTCAAAAACAGCATAATTTCTTCCTTTAAGATAAGAGAATAGTTCTTGAAATGATTTTGGCTCTTTATATTTATCATCTGTTATATTTGACGAAATCACATCTTTAAAAACCTCTATAAAATTATCGTTTTTTGCCACCCAAGATGGAACTGTCCAACTCTGTTCAGCATAGTTATAATTTCCAAAAATCTCAGAAGTTTTTATCTTGACTCTATTTTTTTTATTCAAAAATGACCTTTTTTTGATATAATCTTATTTTTTAAAGGATTTATTATACCAACTTTTTTCTTATTGATTTTATGTGTACTCTTTTGGTCTGGCAATTTTATCATTGGAAGGTTTTTTCATGCTGACATACAGCCGCTTCAGCTTGCCTTTTTTAGGTGGTTTGGTGCAGCTATAATTGTCTTGCCAATACTCATAAAAAAATTTTCAAATATTTACAAAACTTTTAAAGAACACTATATTGTACTAAATATTTTATCCATCCTTGGGGTTACGATTTTCAATACTTTTCTCTATATCGGGCTTCAAGATACAACTGCTACAAATGCTCTTATCATAAACTCCTCTATACCAGTTTTGATTTTGGTCCTCTCTTTTGTAGTTTTAAAAATCCCTGTAAATTTAAAACAGCTCATAGGCATACTCCTCTCGACCATAGGGGTAATCTATCTTATCTTAAGAGGTGACTTGTCAAATCTCTTAACCCTGAGTTTTAACCATGGAGATTTATGGGTCATATCCTCCTCTATCATTTGGGCACTGTACTCAGTTTTGATAAAACTTAAGCCAAAAAATCTTAGTGATTTTGAATTTTTTACAACTATCGTATATGTAGGACTTTTTTGGCTATTTATCATATATAAATTTATGGGTTATTCTTTTGTTTCTGACCTCTATATTGTTCAAAGATATTACCCTGTCTTTATCTATGTCTCACTTTTTACCTCTGTTTTGTCATTCTATTTTTGGCACAAAGGCATACATGAAATCGGAGCAAACAAGACTGGGCAATTTACACATCTAATGCCTCTTTTTGGTGCGATTTTAGCATATATATTTTTAAGTGAAAGGCTTCACATCTTTCATATCGTTGGTGCGATTTTCATAGGATTTGGGATATATCTGAGTCTATTTAGCAAAAAAGAGAGGTCGAAATGAAACTTTTAGGCTTTACACTCATCATTATATCGGCTATATCTTTTGGTCTTATGCCAATTTTTGCCACTTTTGCATACAAGAGTGGACTAGATATCAGAACAATTTTGCTTTCTAGGTTTTTGATTGCAGCTACTTTAATAAATATATACATTCTCATTAAAAAACACTCTTATCCAAAAGGCAAACTACTGGTTATCTTGATTTTTATGGGAGCAGTTTTGTACTCTGCACAAGCATTTTCATATTTTACGGCTGTTAGTCTCATAGGCTCATCACTAACCTCTATCTTACTCTATCTCTATCCAAGTATCGTTTTAGTTCTATCTGTCATACTTTTAAAGACAAGAGTTCATAAACTAGACATGACAGCCCTAGTTTTGACGACAATAGGAGCTATTCTCGTCGTTGGCATAAAATTTGAAAATATAAATCTAATAGGTGTGATTTTTGGCATAATGGCAGCTTTGATTTACTCATTTTACATCATTATAGGCACAAAAGCCATGAGTGGAACAAGCCCTGTTGTTGCTACTGGAGTAGTGATTGCAAGCTCTGCGTCTATATATGTGCTTTATGGATTGTCCGCTGGTGTTGATTTTCCACAAAATATCGAACAGTGGAAGTGGATATTCTATATATCAATTGTTTCTACCATAATAGCCATCATCGCTTTTTTTGCAGGATTAAAACTCATAGGACCTGTCAAATCATCCATGATTTCTACATTTGAATTAGTAGTTACTCTATTTTGTTCATATCTGTTTTTGGGTGAAAAGATGGGTTATATTCAGATAATAGGCTCGATTTTTATATTGATTTCAGCTATCATATTAGCAAAGGAAAAAGATGAATAAATGGGACGAAAAAGCAAAAAATTACGCTAGATACTCACCAAGTAAAAACAGTTTTGAAGCAAATGTGTTAAAGACTTTGGAAGAGTTAAAAATCAGATTTGAAAACAGATCAGTTATAGATATAGGTTGCGGAACAGGAGTATATACCATCAAGATAGCACAAATTGCAAAGAGTGTAGTAGGTATCGACTTTTCAATAAATATGCTCCATATCTTAAATGAAGATGCTCAAAAATTGGGTATAGACAATATACAAACCAAACACAGCACTTGGGATGATTTTAATCTAGGTGATAAAATATATGATATAGCTATTTGCACTATGTCGCCAGCCGTAAAAACAGATAAACACTTAGAAAAGTTCAACAAATGCGCCAAAACAAAGATATATCTAGGATGGGCAGGAGTGAGAGACAACACTATACTTGATGACCTATTTCTAGCACACAACTCCATATATACCCCACCAAATGGAGCAAAAAGAGTCAAAAAATGGCTCCAAGACGAAAACATAAAATACCAACTCAAGAACTTTGAAGAGCTAAAGATAAGGATAAGAAGCTTCAAAGAAGCAGTGGAAAATTACACTTGGCACCTAAATGTAAGAGGACTGAAAACAGACACAGAAAAAATCAAAAATATTTTAGAGCCACTACGGGATGAAGATGGCAATATAAGGGAACAAACAAACAGCAAGATGGATTTGATAGCCTGGGGAGATTGCTGTTCAATTATTACCTTACCAAGTAACTAACTCAACTTTTGATGATATTTTCATTTTCATTTCATTTTTTTTAAGTATAATTCTAAATAAGAAAAAGGGTTATTACTCTACCAACTATTTACATCAACTTTTGATGTTTTAGTTTTGTTCATAGACGAGGCAGATTTATGAAGGCTTAGCTAGGCTTAAGTCAAATAAATCTAACGAAGTATATGGGCAAAACTAAAGCGCCCAAAGGGGAAACAGATACTTAGCAATCTGCAAACAGAAAAATTCTTGAATTAGCAAGGGCAAAGTACTTCAAATTTTTCTATTTACATAAAAATGAGTCTCTGTTTTTCAAAAATTGGTGTATTTAATCTATGGAGCAATAATATGCTATCATCAAATCAAGATATATTTTTAAAGATAAATTCATTTTCTGGCAAAAGTCATTTTCTTGACTCGTTGATGAAAATAGCAGCGGGATATATGCCTTATATTTTCATCATACTGCTTTTTTATCTATGGTTCAGTCAAAGAAAAAATGAAGCTTTATATGCAGGATATGCTACAAGTTTGGGAGTTGGGATAAATCTTCTTATAGGTCTGTTTTACTTTCATAATCGTCCATTTATGGATCATTTGGGAACTACTCTTTTATCTCACAAAACAGAAAATTCGTTTCCATCTGATCACACAACATTTACGGTTTCGATTGCACTGATGCTTTTAACATTTAAATCAACAAGGACTCTAGGTATCATATCTACATTTTTAGCTCTGTGGTGTGGATTAGCAAGAGTTTATGCAGGGGTTCATTATCCTTTTGATATATTGGGTTCTATTGTTGTCTCAATCATAGCTGTTACTTTTATCATAGTATTAAGAGACAAGCTAACCGTAGTAAGTAAATTTATCATATCAATTTGGTGCAAAGTTTTAATCCATCGGTAAATAGTAGTCTATAAAACCTATATTGTACATTTTAATTATGCTTTCAATCAAATATGATACAATTAGCAAATATAAACTGCATAGGTTGAATTTTGTTTAAATTTCTTATTAGTGGTGGAAGTGCTACTGTCTCCCATTTATCCGTCATGGCATTTTTGGTGTGGATTGGAGTAGCCCCTTTAGTATCCACTTCCACTGGAGTTGTTATAGGTGCTATTGTAAATTATGTATTACAATATTATTATACATTTGATTCTGATGTAAATCATAAAAAATCTATAAAAAACTATATTGTGACGGTTTGTCTTTCATTTATGAGTAATTTTATCCTTTTTTGGATGTTTCATCATATATTGGGTGTAGAGGTTATTTTTAGTCAGTTGCTCACTTCTGCTACTGTTGCTATTCAAAATTATATCATATATAAAAAATTTGTTTTCCTAAAAGAAGGTGAAATCTATGAAGTCTAAAAAATTAGTAAGTATTGTTATATCGCTATACAATGAAGAAGAGAATATAGAGAAACTTTTTGAAGAGCTTCAGAAGATTGAACGAGAGATATCTAAACAGGTTAACATCGAATATATTTGTGTAAATGATGGAAGCAAAGATCATACGCTTTCTCTTCTTTCAAAGCAGATGAAAAAGTATAAAAATATCAAGATTTTTAACTTTTATAGAAATTTTGGACATGAGATAGCCATGACTGCAGGAATGGAACACGCAACAGGGGATGCAATTATATTTATGGATGGAGATTTACAACATCCTCCAAAATTTATAAAAGAGATGGTGGAGTATTGGCTTGAGGGATATAAAGTTATTTTGACAAAGAAAGTAACAAAAGATAAAGAAAAACCATTTATATATAAAATACTTTCAGCTTCTTATTATTACATCATCAACAAACTATCTGATTTTGAGATTCCAAAAGATTTTCCTGATTTTAGACTTTTAGATAGAGACGAGGTAGAGGTTTTAAAAAAGATAGATGAGCATGATAGGATGTTTAGAGGAATGCTAAACTTCATAGGATACAAAAATTATAAAATTATTGAGTTTGAAGTACCAAATAGATTTGGAGGAACAACAAAATATAATTTTAAAAAATCCCTTGGTCTTGCTGTTGACAGCATCGTTCAATTTTCTACAAAACCTCTAAGATTTGCGACATATCTTGGAGTTCTATCTATAATCGTAGCAACTCTTCTAGGAGTCGATACACTAATTGAATACCTTTTTTACAATCATCAAAGAACAGGTTATGCCACGACTTTGATAGTTATTTTATTTATGAGTTCAATCCAATTTATAATACTTGGCATTGTCGGAGAATATATAGGAAAAATTCATATAGAAGTAAAAAAAAGACCATTATACTTTGGGGAATTGATTGAAAATCATAATTAATGCAGATGATTTTGCCAACTCATTAAATATGAGTGACATTATCATCCAATGTGCCAAAAAAGGTGTCTTGAACTCTACGAGCATTATGATAAACTCTCCTTTTTTAGATGAAGCTATTGGAAAATTAAGAGATTTGAACATGAGAACTTCTTTGCATTTAAATATCGCTGAGGGCAAACCTGTAAGTAATCAAAATGAGTTAAACTATCTTCTGCAAGATGGCCAATTTTCCAAAAGTTTTGAGAAAGTGGTATTAGGCTATTATTTTGGAACTAAACA
>JALUXQ010000166.1 GCA_027013265.1 Campylobacteraceae bacterium
TGTCATTGTCTATAACGATAGATAATCCCATGTTTGAAGTAGTAGAATGGAGATCAACTATGAAGTCAACCGCAGTTTTTTCGCTCCCTTTTGGTCCTAGTTTTGCATCTATATTTTTTGCTAGTACATCCTCGTATGTAGATTTTGTAGAATCAGCTAAATCTTTAACCATAAAAGCTCTGTTTAAATCTTTATCGAGGTACCTTGTGCATTTTTTTATAGCTCCGATATTTGCGTGTATGCAGATCGTTTCAAAACCATCTCTTTTCACTAAGTTTGGATTTTTTTTAAATTTATTTATAAGATATACACCTGTTAGTTCGTTTCCATGTGTTCCGCCTATGATGGCAATCTTGTTTAGTTTTTTGGACATGGTAAAACCTTTTTTATATTTTTTGTGAAATTATAGCGTAAGGCCGGTAAATAAAATAATGAGGTTACTTGTAGTATAATATCCCATCTTTACATATAGGAAAAATATAGTGACTATACTTTTTGATTTAGATGGTACTCTTATAGATTCGACTGAGGCAATTTTGGAGAGTTTTGGAGTTAGTTTTAAAGAGTTTGATTTGAAAATTCCGAGTGATGATGTTATAAAATCTTTCATAGGGTATCCACTTGAGATTATGTATAAAGAGTTGGGTATAAAAACTGAAAATATAGCAGATATTGTAGCTATATATAAAAAACACTACCGAGAAATTTCAAGAAAAAAAACTACACTTTTGCTAAATGCGAAAGAGGCTTTAGAAGAGGCGAGCAAGTTCGCAGTTTTAGGGGTAGTGACTACAAAGACAAAGAGGTATTCTCTTGAACTCTTGGAATATATGGATATTTTAAGGTATTTTAAAGTGATAATTGGTAGAGAAGATGTGCAAAACCCAAAACCACATCCCGAGCCAATCCTAAAAGCTATGGATATCCTTGATGCCAAAATAGAAAAAACTTGGATGATAGGAGACACCAGGATGGACATAGAGAGTGCAAAAGGTGCAAATATCCAGCATTGTGCGGTATTGTGTGGGTATGGAAACATAGATGAGTTGACTATGAATGGCAACCTAATCTTTTTAAATACGCTAGAAGCTATAAAATATATACAGAAATTATGACGGCTAAACATCTAAAAAATAAAATTAGTATTATAAATTGTGTGATTATTAATATAATTTAGAGTATAGTTTTGTATTGTTACTCCACCAAGTAACTGCATCAAAAGTTGAGTTAGTTACTTGGTGGAGTAATAAGTACCTAACCAATATAAAATAAAAATTGATAAAAGGGATGGATTATGGCAAAAGTCATGAAAACTATGGATGGAAATGAAGCTGCAGCTTATTCAGCATATGCTTTTACAGAAGTTGCTGGTATATACCCTATAACACCATCTTCTCCGATGGCAGAACATACTGATACATGGGCTAGCAAGGGCAAAAAGAATCTGTTTGGTATGCCTGTAAAATTGGTTGAAATGCAGAGCGAAGCTGGAGCTGCTGGAGCTGTTCATGGCTCACTTCAGTCAGGTGCATTAACCACGACTTATACAGCTTCTCAAGGGCTATTGTTAAAAATACCAAATATGTATAAGATGGCAGGACAACTTTTGCCAGCAGTTATACATGTGGCGGCTAGATCTTTGGCAACACATGCGCTCTCTATTTTTGGCGATCATCAAGACATATACGCAACAAGGCAGACAGGATTTGCACTTTTAGCTTCAAGCTCAGTTCAAGAAGCTATGGATTTAGCTGGTGTTGCTCACCTCTCAGCTATAAGAGGAAGAGTGCCATTTTTACATTTTTTTGATGGCTTTAGAACTTCACATGAAATTCAAAAAATCGAAGTTATGGATTATGCCGTTTGGGATAGACTTTTGGATAAAGATGCGGTTGCTAAGTTTAGAGATGAGGCTTTAAGTCCAGAAAATCCAAAGACAAGAGGTACTGCGCAAAATGATGATATATATTTTCAAGGAAGAGAAGCACAAAACAAGTTTTATGAAGCGCTTCCTGATGTAGTAGCTGATTATATGGCTGAAGTTTCAAAAGAGACAAGTAGGGACTATAAGCCATTTACTTACTATGGAGATCCTGAAGCTACTAGAATTATCGTAGCGATGGGTTCTGTTACTGAAACCATTAAAGAGACAGTTGATTACTTAAGAACAAAAGGTGAAAAAGTTGGTCTAGCGGTTGTCCATCTTTATCGCCCATTTAGTCTGAAATACTTCTTTGATGTAGTTCCAAAAACTGTAGAAAAAATAGCAGTGCTCGATAGAACAAAAGAGCCAGGAAGTATTGGTGAACCACTCTTTTTGGATATCCAAGCAGCATACTATGGAAAGAAAGATGCTCCAGCTATAGTTGGTGGTAGATATGGTCTATCTTCAAAAGATACAAATCCTGCACAGATCATAGCAGTCTTTGAAAATCTTGAAGCAACTGAACCAAAGAGCGATTTTACTATCGGAATTATTGATGATGTTACATTTAAATCATTACCGATTGGAGAAAATATCTCACTAGGTGGAGAGGGTGTAAAAGAGTGTCTCTTTTATGGATTAGGAGCTGATGGAACTGTTGGTGCAAATAAAAACTCTGTAAAAATTATCGGCGATAAAACAGATCTTTATGCTCAGGCGTATTTTGCGTATGACTCTAAAAAATCAGGTGGTTATACAAGAAGTCACCTAAGATTTGGACCAAATCCAATCCGTTCAACTTATCTAGTAACAAGACCCGACTTTGTAGCTTGTTCAGTTGCGGCCTATATGGAAATGTATGATATGATTGGCGGACTTAAAGATGGTGGTACATTTTTACTAAATTCTATTTGGAATGCACAAGAGACCGCCAAAAGAGTTCCAAATAAATTCAAAAAAACGCTAGCACAGAAAAATGCTAAATTTTATGTTATAAATGCTACAAAGATAGCAAGAGATATAGGACTCGGTAGTAGAACAAACACTATCATGCAAGCTGCTTTCTTTAAACTAGCTGACATCATAGAGTTTGAAAAAGCAAAAAAGTTTATGAAAGAGTTTGCTCACAAATCATATATTAAAAAAGGTGAGTATATAGTAGAGATGAACTACAAGGCTATAGATAGTGGAGAGGCTGGACTTGAAGAAGTAACAGTTGATCCTGCATGGGCAAATTTAAGTGATGAAATCTCTCTTGCAGTTCCAGAAAAATACCCTGGAGATAATTTTATAGAATCAATTTGTAAGCCGATGAATAAAGCGCTTGGTGATGATCTCCCTGTCTCTGTATTTATGGAGCATGCAGATGGTTCAGCAGAAAATGGTACAACTGCATTTGAAAAAAGGGGTGTGGCAACGATGGTCCCGACTTGGAACAAAGATACTTGTATTCAGTGCAATCAATGCTCTTTTGTCTGCCCACACTCAGTTATCAGACCATTTTTGATAAATGATAAAGAGATGGAAAGTGCACCTGCGGGAGTTAAAAATCATGTTATTGATGCTAAAGGAAAGGCATTGAATGGTTTAAAATATAAGATACAAGTCTCTACATTAGATTGTACAGGTTGTGAACTTTGTTCAGAAATTTGTCCTACAGAAGAGAAATCTCTCGTGATGGTTCCTATCGACCAAGAACTAGATAATAATGAGCAGGAAAATGCTGATTATCTCTTTAAAAAAGTAACATATAAAGATGATTTGGTTAAGAAAACAACTGTGAAAGGTTCACAATTTGCCAAGCCGTTGTTTGAATTTCACGGTGCATGTCCAGGGTGTGGTGAAACTCCATATATCTCATTGGCAACTCAGCTTTATGGTGAACACATGATGATAGCAAATGCAACAGGTTGTTCTTCTATCTATGGTGGATCAATGCCTTCAACTCCATACACTACAAATTATGAAGGTCATGGACCAGCATGGGCTAACTCGCTCTTTGAAGACAATGCAGAGTTTGGTATGGGTATGCATATCGCAAATGAGACTATTAGAAACAGAGTAGCAAATATCATGGCAAACTCTATGGACGAAGTTCCAAATGCTTTAGTTGCACTATATAAAGATTTCTTAGAATATAAAGATGATAGAGTAAAAACCGCAGAGATTAGAGATAGAATGATTCCTATATTAGAAGAAAATCTTGGTATTCCTAGTGTTGCAGAATTATACAAAATAAGAAGATATATAGCTAAAAAATCACAGTGGATCATAGGTGGTGATGGTTGGGCTTATGATATAGGCTATGGTGGACTAGACCATGTAAGTGCAAGTGGAGAAGATGTAAATATCTTGGTTGTTGATACGGAGGTTTACTCAAATACAGGTGGACAAAGTTCAAAAGCTTCACATACAGGTTCGGTTGCAGAGTTTACAGCTACAGGCAAGCCAGTTATGAAAAAAGATTTAGGTCAAATATCCATAACTTATGGCAACATATATGTAGCAAGTATTAATTCAAATGCTTCTCAGGCACACACGCTAAGAGTTATGAAAGATGCTGAAGATTTTCCTGGTGTCTCTATTGTAATTGCATACTCTCCTTGTATAGCTCATGGAGTAAAGGGAGGGATGGCACACTCTGGCAAACAAGCAGCTCTTGCTACGATTTGCGGGTATTGGCCAACATATACATATGACCCAAGACTTATGAAAGAGGGTAAAAGCCCTATGAAAATATCTTGCAAAGAGCCTGATTGGGATAGATATGAAGAGTTCCTGTCTCAAGAGGTGAGATATAACGCTTTGAAAAAATCAAACCCAGAACATGCCAAAGAGTTGTTCAAAAAAAATAAAAGAGATGCTCAGTTTAGATGGAGACAATTAAAGAGGCTAGAAGAGGGGGACTATTCTAACGAGGTAGAGTAGTTTTTGGTTGGTGCAGAGTATAGGCTCTGCACCAACTTTTATAAACCTAAAGTTTTCTCGACCTCTTCATTTGTTCTAACAGCATTTGCACTCTCGTGTATAACAGTTGGCAGACAAGCTGTGCAAATATGCACCTCTTCACCACCACATACAGCTTTTACATATACTCTTTTTTGACCATCATGGCTTGATTTTAGACAAACATTGCAAACTTGAACGCTATTTTTTTCCATTTGATTTCCTTTTAGTAAAATTTTAGAGTAGTATTATATTAAAAAAATTAAAAAAAATGGTTGAGCTATATCAATAGTTATAATTTTTAGATATAATCTCAAGAAAATTAAAGGATTAGAGATGCCATTACTTGACAGTTTTACAGTTGACCATACTAGGATGCCAGCTCCTGCTGTGAGAGTTGCTAAAAATATGAAAACACCATCTGGAGATGATATAACTGTTTTTGATTTAAGGTTTTGTAAGCCAAACCAAGACAAACTTTCTGTGAAGGGAATTCATACGCTAGAACATTTATTCGCAGGTTTTATGAGAGAGCATTTAAATAGTGACAGCGTAGAAATCATAGATATCTCTCCTATGGGTTGTCGAACAGGATTTTATATGAGTCTGCTTGGGACACCTAAAGAAGAGGAAGTTGCATCATCATGGAAAGAGTCTATGCAAGATGTCTTAAATGTAAAAAGTCAAAAGGATATACCAGAGTTAAATATCTATCAATGCGGAACTTGCGATATGCACTCTCTAGGTGAAGCACAAGAGATAGCCAAAGGAGTTTTAGATAAAGAGATAGGTGTTATGAACAACGAAGAGCTAAAGCTAGACTTATCTAAGATATCTTAAACTCTAGTTTTTTTCCAAAAGCTAGAGTGTTGTCTGTAAATTTTACATACTCTATATCTATATGCCACAGTTTTGGACTTAAAGCTATGGCATATGGGTATCTTTTGAGGTAAGCTCTACTCTCTTGCCTGTTTGCTTCTCCCCAAATACCTTGATATTGAATACCTTGGATTTTGCCTATTTGCTCAGTTTCTAAGTGAATAGTCCCAGATACTTTTGGAATTTTTTGTGCTAACTTTACATGTAGAGTCTCTTCGTTGGAAGCAACGATAAATCTTGGTGGCGAATCAAGAAATATATAAAAACAACTAGCACTATGGATAGTCTCTTGTGTATAAAATGAACAACTCAGTACATGGTGTTTTTGGATAAATTTAACAATTTTATCATCCACTGATACTCTTACTCCAAGCGATGATAGTATCAAGATTTTGAAATACATAGTACAGACCAATTGCCCATAAAATCAAGATGATAAACTCTATAAGTAAAAAGTACCTTTTTTGTAGTTTGTGGCGAAATAGTAAAATTCCTATAAACAGCCCAATAACTCCACCAATCAAAGAAAAAAAGTGAAAACTAAGCTCAGGAACTCTCTTCCTCTCTTTTGTGGAGTTTAATTTATCGATACCAAAGAGAATCAGAGCAAAGATATTGATAGAACCAAAATACCAGACTATCACAGGAATACTAGGCATAACGATATTTAGTGCAAATGCACTAAATGCAAAGAGGAACATTATTAGGATTCTAAAACCGTTACAGCACATTTTAACTCCTTAAATATGCAGTATTATAACATTTTGTTACGAAAAAATGGTATAATCCTTTCTTGCATGAAAAGAAGAGGAGAAAGAAGTGACGAATTTAGAGTATATAAAAGAGATGTTTTTACTTCAACAAAAATTAAATGATGAGACAAATGGACTTGGTTGGGAAAATGGATACACCGAAAATGGAAAGATTATAAATTGGAAAAGGTGTATATATATGGAGTGTGCGGAACTGATAGACAGTTTTAATTGGAAGCATTGGAAAGATATAGAAAAACCAATTGATTGGGAAAATGCTGTCATCGAGATAGTAGATATTTGGCACTTCATCATCAGTTTAGTGTTGGAAGATGGAAAAATTAACAGAGGTAAAGGCATCAACAGGATAGTTCGCGATGTTACAGATGTGCAAGGCTTTGATAGATTTACACAAGAGCCTTATAGTATCAAAGAGGCACAATCTGCAGAGATTATCAATGATATTGAGAAGATTATTCATGAGACTACGGACTTTAAAATTGATATTTATGATAGTTTATTGAAAAATTACTTTGCACTATCTTTAAAATGTGGAGTAAATTTAAAAGTTTTATACAGATACTATATCGCTAAAAATGTTTTGAATGGCTTTAGACAAAATCATGGCTATAAAGAGGGTACATACAAGAAAGTATGGGATGGCAAAGAGGATAATGTCGTCATGCTTGAGATTTTGGACACAAAACCTTTTGGCGCTGATGAGTTATACAAAGAGCTAGAAAAGGCCTATAAAAAGTTAAATTAAGTTTATAATGGTATAATTGCGCGAAATTTACTTTAAAGGCTTGTAATGAAAAATTTAAATTTTTCATTATTTCTTAGAAGTTTTATAATTATATGTATCTTTTTTGTATCAAGTTTATCTGCTACGAAACTCTCGCCAAAACAGGTAGAAATACTAAAAATGGTCAGGGATATAGCAAAACAGTATCCAAATAGAAATGGCGAAACATTTGAAAATACTGCGATGGCGATCAGTCTAAGTGAGACGAGTGCTGGAGTATTTAAGGTTGGAGACATAGGGAAAGACCCAAACATCTTCAAGGCCTCACTGGGTATCATGCAAGTTAGACTTGAAACTGCAAGGTTTGTAGCTCAAAAACTAAACTTAACAAATATTATTAAAATGAGTGATGTACAACTTGTTAACCGCCTCCTAGGAGATGATAGATTTAATATTTATGTCGCGGTAAAATATATTGTTTGGTTAAATGATTATACTAAAAATTACTTTAGAACAGTCAGCAGATACAATGGTGGAAATTATAACAAGCCATACTATTATAAAGTTATGAGAAATATGCGATTTATCAAAACTATCAAAGAGTTGCAGTAGTCAACTCTTTGAATAGACAACACTCTTGCTTTTTGGTGTCTCCAAGAACTCTATATGTGAGACTTTTATGCCGATTTTATCCATCTTTTTTTGTATGATTTTAAGAAGCCAAGCAGAGATATTTTCACTTGTCGGCACAAAATCTACTATGATGTAGCTCTCATACATCTCAAAAATATGGTTTGATTCACCTTTTATGCTCGCAAAATCAACTGTTTTATAGCCATCCTCATGATATATCAAATTTTTTTTATCTCTGAAATGAGGCAGAAGTGTAGAAAAAAGTGGGTCAAAGATATCTATTATAAACTTATGGTCAAGCGCATCATCCAAGAAAGTTTTAAACCAGTTTAAATGCCCAAAATCAGTAACCATCCCATCTTTTAAAGTATCGCTTTGAAGGTGTACTACTATCTTGCCTTGGTGACCATGTAGATGCCTACAAGCAAAGCAAGTATTTAGCGCAAACTCTTGATTTAAAACTTGCGACCAAACCCGATGTCCATAACAAAAATCAAACTCTTTGGATATCTCCCAATACATTTTAGTCCCTTCAAGAGTAAAATTATAGCGATATTTTACTTAAAAAAATTAATGAAAAAGTTTAAAGTTTAACCCTGACCCCCCCCCTATTGTGATTATAGCTTTCTTGGAACAAAAATTCCAGCACCAAAGATGCATTAAATCTGTTTTAGATTGAAGCTAGTTTTTTAAGTTGCACTAAGTCTAGCTTATCTTTTTCTCTGTTTGAAGCTGTTTTATTTTTAATGATGTCATGAATCTCTAAACTGTAAGCCTCTAGTGTACCAAACTGAACCAACTGTTTATTTTTGTATGCTTCTTCAAATATCAATCCATCTATATCGGTAAGAATATCTATTCTATTGGGTTCTACCCCTATCTGAAGAACACTATTTGGTGCCAAAAAATCATCTGGATTAATTTTAAAAGGGACACCAAACTCATCAAGTGCATGAAAAATATTTATGGCATTTTGTGTTGTTTTTTCTATCCACAAATCTATATCATAAGTGCTTCGAGAGTAGCCAACTTTACTCATAGCATATGCTCCAGCTATAAGGTACTTTACCTTATGTTTATTAAATAGAAAAATGATATCTTGATAATCTTGCGTTAGATACACTACGAAACTCTCGTGATAAATCTATACCGTGATTTATCTACATACCGAGGCGCATAAGTTCCAGTTTGTTCTCTCCATGCTTCTTGAGATATTTTAGCTAAAAGTTCCCAAGAAGATTTTGCATCTAAGTGAGTATGAAAACTATGGTGCTCTTTGGAGTGCAAATCTATTTGAGTGTATGTAATAATATTTCGTCTATTTCTAGCACGCTCTTGCATAGATAAATCCATTATAATCCCCCATATCTTCAGTAGTTAATTTTACCATATATTCTATTAAATATCAAAAAATAACTTGTCCATTCCACCTCTCCTGAGCCCTCGGGAGAGGTGGAACGAGTTAAATTTAAAGCCAGTTATCTA